>BLLX01000066.1 GCA_011959405.1 Muribaculaceae bacterium | reverse complement strand
TGTACCTGGGTCCCTTTTCAAATGTTAGATGCACTCCACTCGGTTACAAGGAGCGGCACCACCAACGGCAACTTTAACCTCGACATGGCCGGGCTGTCGGTAGGGCGCCATACCGTTCAGATGGTCGCCGAGATGGAGCAGGACAGTCTTACGCTCTGCAGCGAGAGCATCTACTTCGACATCCTCAAACGCGGCAGCAGCGCACCCTTCATAGGCACCAAGATTATCCACCCTGACGGGCGCATATTCACCGGGGCGGCTCACTCCATCCCGGTCATCGAGGCGGGGCAGTACGAGAAATGCACATTCGACTTCGCCGCCTATGATCCGTCGGTAGTTCCGGCTACAGTGGAACTTTGGCACAACGGCACACTGGCGCGTACCGTAAGCGTGCCCAGAACCGCGCAGACCTATACCAACCGATTTACCGAGAAAGGACGGCAGATCCTGCAGCTGAAACTCGGCTCGGCAAGTTACACCATACATGTCGACGTGGCCGAGAGCGGCATCGACATCGGCGAAGCGCAGTACGGCCTGCAGTTCAAACTCGACGCAGCCGGGCGCAGCAATGACGAAAGCCCCGATGACCGCGCCAAATGGGAATCGAACGGCATTACAACGTCGTTTGAAAACGTGGACTGGGGCAGCAGCGGATGGATAGACGGAGCGTTGAAACTCACCAACGGAGCGGTGGCCACCATCGGCTACAAGCCGTTCGCCACCGATGTCAAGGCCACCGGCCTGACAATAGAGATGACCATGCGCGTCAGCAACATCATGGACCGCACCGCCCCCGTCGTGTCGTGCCTCAACAAAGGCAAGGGACTGCTTATCACCACATCCGAGGCAAGTTTTCGTACCGGGCAGACGGTTACCTATACCAACGAGGATGATGAACAGGTCACGCGCGAGATCAAGCTCGCCACAAACATCGTTGAGGGAGAGTGGTCCAAAGTCGCCCTGACGATAGGCACTGCCGCGCAGGACAGGCTTATGCAGCTGTACATAAATGGGAACCGGAACGGAGCCGACATCTATGACTCTTCATTCAGTTTCCGGCAGGACACGCCGCAGGAGATCACCATCGACAGCACCGAGGCCGATATCGAGATAAAGAGCATACGTGTATATAACCGAGCCCTCAGTGACGACGAGGAACTTGAAAACCGGATCGTCGACTGCGATACCACCGAGGAGATGATGGGCGAATTCTCCATAAACGACATCCTCGGTGACAACGGCGACTTGGATCTTGACAAGCTGCGAGCGCAAGGCAAGGGCGTGATGCGTATCGTTAGGAAAAACATGCTCGATGATGTCTACGAAACGAATAATAAAAAGACCGACTTCCTTGCCGACGTCTACTTCTACTCGCCGCTCGGCCCGGACTACGACTTCATACTCACCAATTGTTATATCCGCATACAGGGTACGTCGTCGACAAAATATCCGAGCAAGAATATACGTATCTATTTCACAAAGGGGAGCGAAAAGCTCTCCATGACCGGGAAGAATGTACTATCTGGCAACAGATATGTCATGCGCCCAGGAGCAATTCCCATGATTATCGCCTGCTGCAAGAGCGATTATTGCGACTCGTCGATGTCATTGAACACCGGCGGCGCCAAGTTGTTCAACGATGTCATGAAGGAACTCGGGCTGCTGACCCCTCCCCAAAGACACCAGTACGAGCAAGGCGGCAACAGCCTTGCGGCCATAAACGTGCGCACCGCCATCGACGGCATGCCTATTGACATCTTCTGCGCCGAGACCGCCGACGGCGAGAACGTCTATTACGGACAGTACAACTTCAACAACGAGAAATCCAAAAGTGGCCCCGTATTTGGCATGGAGGGAGTGGAAGGCTACACGCCCGAATGCCCCATCGCCCTTGAGATGTTGAACAACATCTCTCCGGTATGCCTGTTCGCCACCACGAGCGACGCGCATCTTGCCGAGCAGTTCGATGGAGGAGCCGAAGTCAATTATGGAATTGACTCCGTCGGCAAGACGCAGAGCGACGGCGATGTCAAATGGACCGGGCTTGCTACTGAACAGCAGACGGCACTCAAGCGACTCTACGGATGGATACGGTCATGTGTGCCCTCTGGAGCGAACGCCAACAATCTGTCCACATTCGTTAGCCAGAAGTTCAAGGACGAGATAGGACAGTACTTCGACAAGGACTTCCTGTTGACCTACTACATCTTCACCGACTACTTCCTGAGTGTCGACCAAAGAGCCAAGAATATGATGCTCCGCACGTGGGACGGCCTTAAATGGTTCATCACCTACTACGACGGCGACACCCAGTTAGGCAAGCGCAACGATTGCTTCCTGGTCTACCTCTACACCACCGACCGCGATACCTGGGATGCCGAGGCAGGCAAATACGCCTTCGAAGGCCATGACTCATGGCTGTGGAACCTCGTCCTCGCCAACCTTCAGGATGACTTGAAGAGATGCGCTGGAGCCTTCCGCGCTGTTATGACCAACGAGCGCGTGCTGTCAATGCTCAACGACGAGCAGAGCGGCAACTGGAGCGACCGGGCCTTCAATAAGAGCGGATACCTGAAATACATCGCTCCTGCCACAAGGGAGATGTACGGCAAGGTGTGGCCGTTCATTTACGCCCTTCAGGGCAGCAACAGAAGCCACCGCACCTACTTCATCAGGAACCGCTTCGCCCTGCTCGACGCCAAGTACGGCACGAGCAATTTCACATCCGATAATATCGACCTGTACATGGCCCGATCCGCGGGAGATTCGGCCGACACCCTGCGCATCACCGCCAACGAGCCATACGCCTTCGGCTACGGCACCAACAACACCCCGAACCTCGCCAACACCGGCATCGTCGATGCCGGCGACACCGCCACGCTTGACATCACCGGAGCCTATACCGTCAACGACCCACTGCGCGTCTATGGCGCAAGCCGTATCAAGGCACTCGACATGACAGGTGCGGCAGGACACCTCAAGAATGCCCTCGATCTCGGGAAATGCTCCGTGCTGCGCGAACTCGACCTTGACGCACCCCAGGGCGGCGGCTCCACCGGGTGGTGGCTATCGATAGGTAACTGCCGCCAGTTGCGCAAACTCTCTCTTCGCAACCAGACGCAGGCAAAGACCGGAGGCAGCACAAGCACCGCCCTCGACCTTACAGCCCAGACGAGGCTCGAGGAGCTCGACGCCCGGGGAACTAAGGTGCAGAGCGTCAACTTCGCCAAAGGAGCACCGGTGACAATCGCAAGGCTTCCGGGCACTCTCACGACCCTTCGCCTTGAATACCTCTCAAGACTCACCAACGGCGGTCTGACGCTTGAAACCTACGGCAACGTGCGTACCTTCATTTTTGACAACTGCCCTGGGATAGGGTGGGAGGCACTGTTGAACCGATGCGCCAACGTCGACCGTCTGCGAGTCACCGGTATCGACCGCGAGGACGACGGCACATGGCTCAACAAGTTCATGGCGATGGGCGGGGTCGATGCAGAAGGCAACTTCACTGATACCTGCGCCCTTGTCGGCACCGTAAGACTGACAAAGTATATCGAGCAAAGCCGCTATGAGCAGATGTGCGCCCACTTCCCCGAATTAAATATCGTGCAGCCCGAGTACACCATGATCCGCATCGACAACATCGCCGATGACGCCAACGTGACCAACCTTGACAACGGCACCGGCTATCTGTTCGGCAACGACTATGTCATGAGCGGCCACCTTGCGGCTATCTTCGCAAAGCGTCACCGGGTTCTCGCCAAAGTCACGCGCAAGCCGACAACCCGGACAGTGCGAATGGCCAACAACGATGTGACAGTCAACAATCCCGACGGTGAGATGACCTACTATCCCCTCCACGATGCCAACTCCAACTACTACGCCGATGCGGAGGATATTGCCAACTGCACCCCGGCCAAACTCGACGGCAGCGAGGGCGACATCATGATGATAGAGCCGGGCATGTGGAAGAAGGGAGTCAACGACTATCTGGACGGCAATGTCAACTACTGCTGCTACAGTTCCAACAGCCGGGATAAGAAACCGGCAACCCCGGAAGTCGACATCCTCACCCTTGATGACCTCAAGGCCAAAGGCGGAGTCAGGTCGGGCAACAAAATAGTCGGCAAAGACACCCTTGCGGCCTCGTATTCCACCGACAACGCCTATTCCGTATGTCAGGTGGATGTATCGAAGCATAGGCGTGTGCGCTTCCCGAGCGTGCCCGGCACAAGCCTTGTCGGTTCGGTATTCTGTGATGCCGCAGGCAAAGTCATAGAGAATATCGTCGTGCCTACGCTGTCCAACAAGTTCGAGCCCGGCATGTATCTGATAAAGGATGTTCCCGAAGGGGCGGCGACACTCAACTTCACCATCCTCAACACCGCCGAATTTGATATGGTCGTACTGTCGAACTCCGACAGGATCGAGGACATGGAGCCGGAGTGGTACTATGACGAGGAACACCTCTGCGCCGTGGTTGAGACCGTCATCGCTGGGGAGAAATTCCGCTCATGTCTCACCGGCGGCAGCTCCGTCGCAAGCATGTCATGGACAGACTTCCACTATTACAGTCAGCAGCGCGGCATGCAGCAGATAGACGCGATGATGCACTCGCGTATCGCCAATCTCTGCTACGCCTTCTATGGACGGCGCGACATGCAGGAACAGTGTGGAGCCGGCCAGCACAGTAACGTACGAACCATAGGCCCGGACACCATGACAAGAGGAATGCAGGACACTGTCGGCTATGAATACGCCAAAGCGATAAACCCCAATGTCACCAACAGCCTTATCGACAACCTTGTCCACCAGTATGCGTGGTTTGTCGACACCGACCAGTTCGGAACCAGGACAGTCGCACAGGTCAACAATATCTGCTGCCTCGGATATGTAAACGCCTACGGTCACAAATACGAGATGATGGACGGCGTTGATCTTCCCAATGACAGCGGAAATGCCGGCAAATGGCGTATATGGATGCCCGACGGCACGATACGCTATGTCAAAGGCTCGACAAGTTCCGGATTATGGATAACCGGCGTGTGGCACGGGCTGTATATGGACATGGTCCCCACAGGCACATTCATGGGAAGCTCGTCAACCTATTATACCGACATATACTATATAAGCACTGCAATAGGCCGTGTGGTCTATCGCGTCAGCTACGCGAATGCGAATGGCGGCGTGTCGTTCGCGTATGCGAGTTTCGATGCTTCGTATGCGCACACGGTTGTCGGGTCGCGCCTGGCCTTCCGCGGCAAACTCGTCAGGGCGCAGAGCGTGGCCGCGTTCAAAGCGATTGTCGAAGTCGCGTGAGCGGCAAAGCCAAAGCGGTCGCGCAGCGACCCAAAGCGTAAAGCGACAAGACGAGAAGAACGGCCTCCGAACATCATTCGAAGGCCGTTCAAATATACAGATAGGGCGGGGCAGGGGAGAGCCGGGGCTGGCCCACAGAACCCGGCGAAGCCGGGTCGAAATTTTTTTGAAAACGGCGGGTCGACAGACGACAAAAAAAAGCGCACCGATGGTACGCTTCGTTTTGTGAGAACAGCACGTTTCGTTTTAATTTTCGCACCTTTCGTTCTATGAGCGTTGCACGTTTCGTTTTGCGGATTATATTATGTCGCGCATTCTTTGTTGCGATTGTTTCGTAGATTTTTAGTAATTTTGTCCTCGGTAATCATAGCGGTAAATACTTGTAAATGTTATAATTAGACACTATAAATTTACGAATTTTTCGTGAGACTACCAAGAAAATCAGCCAATTAGTTTTATACTAATTGGCTGATTGTTTTATTGTTGGACAGCAGAATTGTTATATCGAACTCACGTTATTTATTTTAATTTTGACAGAACGGAAGGCTGGGCGACAAGCCAGATCACATCGCCCGATTGAAACGGTTCGTTGCCGTCGAGCCTTATGAAATCTTTGTCGCGCTCAATTGCTACGATTAAGGAGTTGTAAGTGTTTCGGAAATCAGCTGTAGCAACGGTTTTTCCTATCAGCGGAGACTTTTCTGAGAGTTGAACGCTTGTAAATTTAACATCTTCCGAATTTCGGCTTGACTGTGAACTCTCGTTTTCGCCGGCTTCCATCAGAGGTATGATGGTCTGTATCTGTTCTTCCGTTCCTATAATTCCGACGGTATCGCCCGGGAAGATACGCTCGTTGCCGCCCGGCACCGGGATAACCACGCCGCCGCGCTGAATACTCGCAATGCTGATGCCGTAATGTTTGCGCACATTGCTTACCGCCAGACGTTCACCGACAAACTGGCAGTCATAGCCTACATTTACGTATGCCATGTGCATGTCGCTTACCAGATTGTTATTGGCGCCCGAGCGCCTTAGTTCGCGTTCGTTGAGATTGTTCAGAAATTTGGATTCGATGCGTGCAAGACGATGGTGCACACGGCGTGATATGAATATGAATCCGAGAGTAAACAGTGTGGCCCCGAGCACGCCGCCTATGGCCCATCCGGCCGTGTGGCTGATCACATACACCACAAATCCCATGGCCAACAGCAGGCGGAGGATGCTCATCACCACCAGCGGCACATCGAACTTCGCATTGGCTTCGACGAGACGTGCCCGCTCTGTGGCTTTGGATGCCGGATAACATAGAGCCAGCAGAAACGGTGACATGGCAGACAGTGTGACCACACTCCAGGCAAGTTTGCCAAGTGTGGGAGAAGTGATCAGATTCCGCATGATGGGGTCAAGGTAAATGCTGCTGACGAGACAAATGGCTATCAGCACGATTCCATAGAGCACCACACGCCACGCATATCGGCGCAATACCATGTGCCATAGTATTCGCGTCTCGCTCTCATGTGAGGCGGACGAACTGTACCGGTCAATCAGAAATCGCCATTTCTTAGGCAGATATTTCTCTACAAAATTATATGTAGGATCCGACAGACGGATAAAATACGGCGTAGTGAACGTAGTGATCACAGACACTGCAACCACGATCGGATATATATTGCTTTCCAGCACGCCGAGTCCCATGCCGAGTGTGGCTATGATAAAGGAGAACTCACCGATCTGAGTGAGAGCGAAGCCTGATTGTATGGCAACGTGGAGATTCTGTCCGGTGACGAGCATGCCGAATGTGCCGAATATGATCATGCCGACGATCACGACAGCCGACAGCACCAGAATCGGTTGCCAGTATTCCCCGATGACGCCCGGATTGACCATCATGCCCACTGATATGAAGAAGACGGCTCCAAACAGATCCTTGACAGGTGAGATCACGTGCTCTATCCGTTCTGCAAGGCTTGTGCCGGCAAGTATGGACCCCATGACAAATGCTCCGAGAGCGAGAGAAAAACCGCAGAACACGGAAAATACGGCCATTCCCAGGCACAGCCCCATGGCCACTACAAGCAGAGTCTCATCGCTGAGGTAGCGCCGCACGGCATTGAGTGCTGACGGAAGCACGTATGTACCCACAAGAAACCATATTATCAGGAAAAAAGTAAGTTTAGCCACGCTGAACAGCATCTCGCCGCCGGCCACAGTCTTGTTGATGGCTATGGATGACAATATCACCATCATAAGTACGGCAAACAGGTCCTCGACGATCAGCACAGCAAACACCTGGGAGGCGAACTTGCGGTGGCGCAGGCCCAGATCGGTCAGCGCTTTCAGGATTATTGTGGTGGACGACATTGACAGCATTCCTCCGAGGAATATGCTGTTGATATTCGAGAAACCGAGCAGCTGGCCTATGCTGAAGCCCGCAATCATCATCCCGACAACTATGATCAGTGCGGTGACGATAGCGGATCCTCCGGTACTGAGCAGTTTTTTGAAACTGAATTCAAGTCCGAGGGAGAAGAGTAGGATCACTATGCCTATTTCCGCCCAGAAGTCAATGTTGTCGGCATGGGCTACAGTGGGAAGATACGTGAAATTCGGACTGGCAAGAAAGCCGGCGACAATATATCCTAACACTACCGGCTGTTTGATCCATTTGAATAATACAGTAACTATGGCGCCGAGAATGAGTATGAACGCCAGATCAGAGATGAGGGATTCTATCATTGACGATAATCCGTGTTTTAGTTCAGTTGGTTTGACAGTGTTATCGAATCGGTGGGAGCGATTTCGGACAAGTCACCGAAGAGTTTTATATAACTTACGGTTTCTTTGCTCAGGACGATAAGATTCAGGCGGGTGGACGGTTCCGTATAGTCATAGTCCACATATTCGTTGACCAGACGCACTCCGTGTGAGTTCAGGACCTGACGGTACGGATCTATATCGGTGACGATTTCGCGGACTTTCAGACGGATTATCCTCGATTCCGATCCCATGACATGGCGGTGTTCGATGCTCTCAAGCATCACAAGGATAAACAGTATGAGAAGTGTGGCGACTATGGAGAGCGCGTACAGTCCTACTCCGACTGCCAGTCCGATCGTTGAGACCATCCAGATCCCGGCCGCGGTGGTCAGTCCGCGCACAGATCCTTTCATCTGAATGATGGCTCCGGCGCCGAGAAATCCGACACCGGTGATCACTTGGGCCGCTATGCGTCCGGGATCGCCGTTCTTTAATCCCACGTATGTCTGACATACATATATGCTCACCAACATAGCCAATGTGGCGCCCATGCTGATCAGGGCGAACGTGCGCAATCCGGCAGGCTGGCCTTTGCTCTTGCGCTCATAGCCCACAATGGATCCGAGCAGCAGACTCATACATAGTTTGAACACAGCCTGCCCGGTGGACACCTCCACGGCCGTAATGCAGTTGTATATGTCGAGGAGCCAGGAAAACATGGTTATTTTTTCATCTGAAAATCCATAGAGCAGAGTCGGTAATTGTCGGCAAACAGCTCTACCTTGTAGGTGCCGGGGTTGAGAGTGGCGTTGTTGTCCCAGTATATTTTGATGCCGGCAATCTCTTCGCCTTCGTATTCGATATCTTTCTGTGCGGATGCCTGCAGCGTGGCCCCTTCAAACGGGAATGTTATCCCGTTGCCCTGAAGCAGGTTGCCTTCGGGCGATGTGATGCGCAGGTATATGGTCTTACGCCCTACAGGAGTGGAATTGTTCTGGGTAACGGTAAATGTGACCATGAGCTGTTGGGCTTTGGTGATGTTGCGCTGTTCTTTGCCATTGGCTTTAAGGCCTTTCAGCGAGACGCCTGTCACATTGAGTTTTTCGGCCAGTTCCATACGCTGTGACAGCTCGCGGTTCACGGCAGTCTGGCTTTCCACTTGGCTTGTCAGTCTGTTGTTCTGATTTGCCAGAGTCTTGTTTTCGGAACGCAGAGCTTCATTCTCTTGGTTGAGTTCCTTGATCTGCTCCACATAGTGTCTCATGATTTCACGGAGCGTGTCTATTTCCTTCTGCAATTCGGCTATTCGCTGGCTTGACAGACGGTCGCGGCGTTTCAACTCGGCAGTAAGTTCTTCCACTCGGTTTTTTGCCGCTTCGTATTCAGCACGTATGGAGTCATTGTTGAAGAGCATCATCTGTCCTTCGTGCTGCTGGAAAGAGGAGCTCAGTTCCTCATATTGGTTGGAAAGTTCCAGCTGTTGATTTTCAAGCTCCAGTTCCTGAGTGCGCAGCACTGCTTCGTCGAGTTTCTGGTTTTGCATGAAAATCAGCGCACCCAGTGCCACTATGATGACAAGCAGCACAGAGCCGCCTATTACAATAGGTTTGCTGAATGAACGGGCCTGTTGTTGACCTTGGTTGTCGATGTCGTTCTGACTATGAAAATCGTTATTCATAATGGTTAATTGCATTTTATCAATTGCAAAATTAGCAAATTTCCACTAATTCCGCAATTTAGTGTCAATATGGCTGAGATCCGAAGATTCCTGTTCCGAATTCAGGAATTTCCTCTTCGTCTTCATTCTGATAATCTGAGTTCTCGCCTTTTTTTGCTCGGGGCTTGTTCTTTTTTATCTCTGCAGGTTTCTGACCGTCAAGAGGGAGTTCGTATATATCCCAGGTCTGCTCCAGATCCCAGTTCTTTTTCAGGTTTATTTTTTTGTGGAAATAGAATGTGGGTTCGGGCTGTATGCGTTGCAGCAGGTTTCCGGTGGTATATTTTCCGTTGTTATCCATATCAAGGAACATGCGTGCATAATATGTGCCCGGTGAGATGAATCGCAGCACAGCTTTACCGCTGTCGTCCACTTTTGCAGTTGCTATTATATCTTCTGAGGGTGACAGAAGTTCCACAATCGCTGGAATTGAGTCGATGCCGGTAATATTGAAGTATATTGTGGAATAGTCATCAAGGCTTTTTGTGGTGAATTCCTGTAAGATGGGTTTGTTGTAGACTCCGTAGATGCCTTCCAGGCCGATTGAGTCTACCGCTAACCGGTATTTGGTCTCCGGTCTCCACTGATGTTCAAGTCTGAAAGACAGCAGCGATGTGGAGTCGGCGGGTGTTATTCGCGGTTGTGTGCCGGTCACCGGCTTCCAGATCGAATCGGTGGTGAATTCAAGGCGCACGGCATTGTCATTGATCCTTTTCAAAGGCTGATCAGAGGAAAAATACATCGGTTTGTGAATATCCTGCGAGCCTGATCCTTGTATTGTGAACGACAGCCAGGAGTCCGGCTGCATCAACGCAAATGTGTCGATTGCGATTGTGTCCGATATGGCAAGCACGGAGTCCACTTTTTCCTGAAAGGTTCTGACATGCCGTCTGGCTTCGGCTTCACGGGCTTTTTTACCTCTGGCGCGCTTCATGAAAAATTTCAAAGTATCTGTGGCCCAGGCC
>BLLX01000065.1 GCA_011959405.1 Muribaculaceae bacterium | reverse complement strand
TATCTTAAATGAAAAAGCCGTGATCCCGGCAGTGCTTGCGATCCTGGGCATCCAGGACTTCCACGAGGAAGAAGGCCGCAAAGTGCTGACCGCACAGGAAAAGCAGAAGCTGGCCACCGCCGGTTTCCCCGCTAAATTCGCCGACGACTTCGAGGCCGCCCTGAACGAGCCCGAAACTTCCGCCAGCAACGACGAGGCCGACCGACGAGTGGCCGCACTGACCGCCGTACTGGGCCAGACTACCGCGCAGCTCACAACAGCAAACCAGGAGCTCGCCGCCCTGAAGGCTAAGAGCAACACCGACGCGGAACAGATCGCCGCCAAAGAGGCCACTATTAAGGAGCTCAACTCCAAAGTGGCCACACTCTCGGAGCTCGCAGAACCCGACAACGCCGCCAACGCATCAACCGGCGCGGCATCCGGCCAGACTTTCGACATCGCCAACGAGCAGCAGCTCGGCGGTATGCCTGGCGTTATGTTCGCACTTGATCGCCCCTACAACCAGCGCGCCCGCGCGGCAATCGCCGCAACCCGCGGCATGTCGGTAATGGTTGCCGCAGCGTCGAGCGTGGACTATTCCACCCTTCAGGACGACCTCGGCGCCTTCTATCGCACCCCCTGGCGTGAGCGCATCCAGTCGTTCCTTGTCAAGCTCCCCACGATCGAAACGATTTTCCCCCTCGAAAGTGGCTACCAGGATCTCGCAACCCTGGTAAATATCTGGCTGGGCGAGTTCTCGCAGGCTGACAACACTATCGGCAGCAACTTCGACAATGTTACTAAAGGTAACTACGACTTCGGTACCGAAACGCTCCGCATGTTCTCGGTTATGTTCGCCCACAAGTTCCAGAACCTGGCCCAGCTCGAAAAGACCTGGATCGGCTCACTCAACCGCGAAGGCTCCGACCCCCTCAAATGGTCGTTTATCGAATACCTCCTGGCCGAAACGGCGAAAAAGCTCCACAACGAGCGCGAGATGCGCCGCGTCAACGGTGTGCGCAAGAACCCCAACCCCAACCAGCCGGGCCGCGCTATGGAAGCCGCCGACGGTTTCTATGAGTTCATCCGTAAGAAGGTCGACGGCCATATCGACAACACCCCCGACGGCGGCACTACCGGCAAAGTGGTTTACCAGATCAAACCGTTTGCGCTCCCCCGCATCACAACGGCCAACATCGGCGAAGTGCTCTACCTGGGTACGTCGATGATCCCCGACCACATCCGCAGCACCGGCAACGTTGTTTGCTACATCCCCGCGCCCCTGGTTCCCTGGTACCACAAGTACAACGAGGTGAAATACGGCCTTAACCAGGACTATAAAGCCAACATCATGCACGTTAAGGAATACCCCAACGTGCGCCTCGTGCCCGTCCCTAACGCTGACAACCACCACCGTATCGTCTGGACTCTCGACGGCAATATCAAATGTTACGAGCAGAAGGCCGGCGAAATGCTCGATTTCCGTATCGAGCAGCAGGACTGGAGCCTCAAAGTCTGGGCCAACTGGAAAGAGTCGATCTGGGCCGAGTCCGTGGGTTACAAGTACACCAACCCCGCCGAAATGGACGGATCCCGCCAGCTGATCTGGTGCAACGACTACGACCGCCCCGATGATTTCTTTGTCGAAGGCCAGCCCGACGCCAACCCGTCGGCCGTGCTCCACAACTCAATCGTTACCGGCTATAACAAGCAGGTGAAGGAGATCGACGACATCGAAGGCGCAAAAGTCGGCGAAGTTGTCAACATCAAGTGCGGCCCCGACGGCGACAACGGCGTTACTATCAAGAAAAAAGGTAAATTCGACCTCATTTCCGAAGAATGGACGCCCAAGACCGGCGACGTTATCTCGCTGATGAAACGAGCAGACGGCAAGTTTATCGAGATCGGCCGCCGCACCGCCGCCGCATCCGCCTACATGTTCCCCGACGACGCCACCGCTCCCAGTGTTGCCGACGCTACCGTGTTCGTAACCGGAGAAAACACTAAGGCCACCGCGATCACCGACCTGGCCGACGCTGTTACCGGCACCGTCTACACAATCCACGGCAACGGTAGCGCCAACGCCTCCACCATCGCTAACGGCGGTAACTTCTCGCTCACCAAAGCCATGACCCTGAAAGCCGGAGCAATGATCCAGCTTGTGAAGGTCGACGGCGGCAAGTTCTACGAAGTTAGCCGCGCCGAAGCGCCTAACGACTAAACGGCCGGGCCCCGGCATATATTCAACCTTATACCGGGGCCCCTCCTTTACTTAATTCGTTAATCTGTAATATTTTTTCGACATGTATATTAAGCAATCTGTCCCCCGCGCGGCCGGTAACCCCGGCATCGGCATCAACACGCGCGACGCGCTTACTCTCATCGACGTGGACGACATCGCCTTCATGCCGCCCCGCGACGATAAGGGCGTACTTATCGCCGAGGACATCATCCTGAAGGCGGGCCGCTATGGGTACACCATTTACATGACACCCGGCACGGTCGAAGTTACAAGCGCCGCAGAAGGTGAAACCGACCAGATCGGTTTCCTCCCCCAGGTCAAGTTCAACCACCCCGGCAACGAGCTGCCCGTGCGCGAGTTTAAGGCCAACAGCCTGAACCGTAAATTTATCATCATCGTGCGCTATTGCTCCGGCAAGCCCGCGGACCTGATCGGTAACATCTGCAACCCCTGTAAAATGACACCCAGTTACACCGGCAACAACGAAGGCAATACCAACGAGTTTACCTTCCAGCAGATCAACAAGGGCGACGACATCGGCATTTATACCGGTACCGTGCCCGAAGAAGAACCGGTGGCCGTGGTCGAAACGGGCGTTAAAACCGTCAATTTCGTGGCTGAAGGTCAGTACCAGCTCACCGAAGGCAGCGCAGTGATCGACAAGATCGAGGGCGGCAGCCACGGCGCAGTTATCACCCTGGTAGGCACCGGCGGCACCGCTCCCACCGTCGCGCACACCCCCGACGCCATTCTCCTGAAGGGCGGCAAGGTGTTCACGGCCTCCGAAGGCTCACAGCTCACGCTCCGAGCTTTCGAGGTAACGGACGGCGCGGTGGTATGGATCGAGCAAAGCCGCTACGAAAATGGCTAACGGGTCCCCGGTTCGATTCCTACTCGCACTATAACCCAGACACACCCGACCGCACCCCACGAGCGGCCGGGTGTTTTATTGTCCTTCTGTTGGTAATTACCGCCGTGTAACTTTGTAGAGCTAATAATTTTAACTCAAAAATTTAGTAATATGAATTTCGGACAAGCGATTGAAGCTCTTAAACAGAGCAAAAAAGTAGCCAGAAAAGGCTGGAACGGTAAAAACATGTTTCTTTGGCTCAAACCAGCGGCCAACGTTAAGGCTGAATGGTGTAAAGACCCCATGTTAAAGGCCATCGCAGAAGCTAACGGTGGCGAAATCCCCGCACTTGGTACAATCTGCATGTTAACGGCACAAAAAGAAATCCTTTCGGGCTGGCTGGCCTCACAAACCGACATGCTTTCTGAAGATTGGGAAGTAATAGAAAACTAATTTTTGCACCATGACAGCAGCAGAAAAAAAAGAAATTGTGGCCTATCTATCGGGGCCCCGAAATTATGCCGAAGGCGTAAGGCTCTACGAGCGCCACGGCCATAACCGTATGTATAAACGCCGTTTCGCCCTGGAAGATACCGAGTTTTCGCGGGCGCTCCTGGCTGAAGAATTGCGAAAACTGGCCGGATTGTCCGACGCGGAGTTTAACCGGCTCCCACGTCTGGCCAAATCGGCGACGCAGCAGCTAAACGGCAAAAACGCAAAGGCCGTAATTATTGACGATCCGAAACCTACCGACGCCGCACTCATGGAGCTGGCCGAAAGTTTCGGCGTTACCGTCGACGAGCTTGTTAGTCAGGATTTTCAGGACCGGGTGCTGGCTATGGACGAAAACGCCGAGCGCATAGACGAGCTGACCGACGAGCTGGAACACGCCCGCGCCAAATATGCCGAGGCGCCGGAGCCGGTCCGCAAAATGATCCGTTTCCGTGAAAAATATCCGTTCCTGAACGAGCCGGACTGCCCGGACATCCTCAAAGTGCTGGTAAATGATATGTTTGCCGCTTTCGACACATATAGGACGGCATTTGCACACCTTCAGGCATTACCGGACGAAACTATCGCCGAGGCCGCAGAACAGGCCGAAAAGGTCGTTAACTCATACCTGGCAAACCGCGAAATCTGGGACGAGCTGGAGCACTACCGCACTACCGGCGAAATTCTGGGCCGCGCCGCGAAATTCAAGGAGGCGCAGAAGGCGGAACCGGTCGAAGATCTGGCCGCCCTGTCGGATCTTGATCTTGCAAAGAAACTGAACAGCGCCAGAGTCAACCAATCGAAGAAAAGCACGGCACTGAAAGAGGCCGAGGCAGCGGGTAAGGACACAGCAGCGGCCGCCGCAGCGCTGGAACGCTGGACCGCCACCCGCGCCCGCATCGAGGCCGAGATCGAGCGCAGAAAAAAAAAGTAACTGACGAGCTGGAGCGGGCCGAAAAGTCAAAAGCCTATTTTTCGGACTGGCTCCGGCGCTCAAACTGTCAACCGTGCGACCGCGCGGAGGCCGGGTACCAAATTGCTAAGATTAACAAAAAGATTACCGCGCTAAATGCTACGCTATCCATCCTTCAATCTATCGACATGTGACCGCCGCGACTTCGACGACGGCACGATATACAACGGCGACTGCCTGGAGATCATTAAAGAGCTCCCGGCAGCATCCGTTGACTGTATAATTACGGATCCGCCCTATTTCCTGGGCATGACTCACAACGGCCAAAAGGGTAATTTTCGCGATCTCTCGATTTGCCGACCGTTTTACCGGGAATTATTCCACGAGTTTGCCCGCGTAGCTAAGCCTGAAGCCTGTATTTACTTTTTTTGTGACTGGCGCGGCTATGCCTTTTATTACCCGCTTTTCGATGAAATTCTAAAGGCACATAATATGCTTGTTTGGAATAAATTGAGCGGTCCCGGCAATCATTACGCATTTATTCACGAGCTTGTGCTTTTCCACGCCGGTAAAGGCGCGAACATCGGAGGAACTAACATTATTGCAGACGTGAAGGCCTTCACGTCCGGCGCCCGATCCTCCGACGGCGCTAAGATCCACCCGACGCAGAAACCGGTCGCCCTCATAGCGAAATTTATTAACGACTCATGCCCCCCCCCCGTGGCGTGATACTCGACACGTTCGGCGGATCCGGCACAACGGCCGTGGCCGCCGTCCGCACCGGCCGCCGTTTCGTTATCATGGAACAGGACGAAGGCTATTACTTAACCGCTTGTAAACGCCTGGAAGATGAATATCGAAACGAATAGGCCGCCCGACATTTCGGCGATGATCCCGGCGGACAAGAAAGAGGACATTTTAAAACTTGCGGCCGTGGGCCTTACGGCGACGCAGATAGCCGCGGCAGTGGAGTTTCCACCGGCCGTGGCCGCCGCATTTATAGCACTGGCAGACGTCCCCGGCTCGATTGTGGCCCGACTTATCGAGGAAGGCCACGCCAACGGCATAGCCACGCCGCAAATGAAGCTCCAGGAAGCCGCAGCCGCCGGAAATATCGACGCGATTAAGACGCTCCGCGGCATCCAGCGAGAAAATCGGTTTAACGAATTTATTTTTTACATGGATGACGATGAATTTACCGGCTAAACCGTCCCGCATAGACTTCGAGGCGATCGACCTGACAACGATAAACCGTATTTTATCGACCGGGAACACTGACTGCCTGACGCCTGAAGAACGCGAGTATTACCAATTTATGGAAATGGTCCGCGGACTCCGGGCACGCATGTTATTACCGGGCGGCCGAAAAATAGTAACGAAGGCGGGAATTATCAAGTTACTAAAAAATAATTACGGTCTGTCCGACTGGATGGCTCGCCGGATCTACGACGACGCGATAAATTTCTTCTACGCCGAAACGTCGGTAACACCGCGCGCATGGGCCAACCTATACGCCGAAAAGCTGGAGAAAATGGCCGATCTGGCCTTTGCCTCCGGAAAGTTTAAGGAAGGCCGCGCACTGTTGAACGACGCGGCAAAGCTCCGCGGATGCTACGACGAGGCCGCCCCGGAGATCCCGGAAGAATTGCTGCAGCCGAAAACGGCGATTATCTACACCAGCGACGCCGCAGCTCTGGGCGCTCCGGCCGCGGACCGCCGAGAGCTCGAAGCCTTCATCGACGAGATACCGGAAGTGCCGCAGATCATACGCGGCCGCGTGAAAGAGGATGCCGGTATTAAGCCGAAAAACTTGTTAAAACGCATGATCGAAGATGTCAAAGAATTTGCCGACGAAACAGACTGATAATATAGACGTTAAATTTGGCTCCAACGTCCAGATTTTGACCGACTGGGTAGATACGACAAATTTTGTTGCCGTGGCTGGCCGCGGTACGTCGAAAAGTACCGTTATTATTGCCCGGCGCTCGACTAATTGCGTGTTACTAATGCCGGGCGCTCCGCTGGCTATCGTGGCCGACACATACACCAACCTGGTTAATAACATCATGCCAGCGGTGCAAAATGGCTGGCGACTCCGCGGCCTTATAGAGGGCGTCCACTACATAAAGGGACGACGGCCGCCGGACTCATGGCGGGCGAAGTGCTCTATTATTGTGCTGGATTATAAAAATGTTTATAGCTTTTGGAACGGATCCGTTTTGTTTCTGGGCTCGCTCGACTCGCCGTCGCTCCTGGCGGGCAAAAGTGTTGCCCACCTGTTTTTCGACGAGGCTAAGTATGCCCCGGATGCACGCGCCGCCCGCGTGTTGCCTATTCTCCGCGGCGACGCTATCACCTACGGGCATTGTCATTTATATGGCGGCGTTACTATCACCACCGACATGCCGGATATTACCGAGGGCGAATACGACTGGTTTTTCAGGTATGCCGCTGAAATGGATCCGGACCGGATTATTAAGATTATACAGGCGGCCGATGCCCGAAATAAATACCTTATAAAGCTGGTAAAGGCCAACGAGTCCAAGAGTCCGGACACAGCCAAGATCGCCCGCCTGGAACGAAAGGTGGCCTATTACGATAACGCGCTGGCCAAAATGCGAAAGGGCCAGACATTCTTTGTTAATCTGTCGAGCTTTGCAAACATAGATATATTAACAGTCGATTATGCCCGACGCCTGTTATCCGGCGCCCTTGATCTCCACGAGTTTCTTAAATCGGTCGTCGGTATGCGTCCGGGCGTGAAGAAGTCCGCACGCTTTTATGTGTTGTTCGAGGACCGACACAAGTACACCGACGGCACTATTTCAGGCGAGGCGGCCTTCCACTCTGGAGAGCTTCGCCGCCTGGATCCGTCGCGGCCTATCGACGGCGGCATGGACTTCGGCAACATGAACTCGTTAGTAATTGCACAGGACGACGGCCGTTATTACCGCGTACATAAAAATTTATATGTCATACCGCCGGAGTCGTTGCGAGAGCTGGCCGACCAGTTTCTTACGTTCTTCAGCTCGCACCAGTGCAAGACGCTGCACCTATACTACGACCGCGCCGGTAATAGCGGCCAACGCCAGAAGGAAGATAAAGCCGGTAAAATCAAGGAGGCGATCGAGCGCGACGCACAGGGCAACCGTACCGGCTGGACCGTGTTACTGATGTCGCGCGGCCAGGCTAACATACACCAGGACGCCGAGTATAATTTTATGTTGGAGCTTATGGCCGAGCGCAACCCGGCCCTGCCACTTCTCCGCGTCGATGCACAGAACTGCCCCGAAATGGTTAGCAGTATCGAGGGCGCCCGTCAAATTATCAAGTACCGCGGCGACGTCAAGATCGTGGCAAAGGAGAAAAAGACCGAAAAGCTGGAGCCGAAGAAATTGCCGAGGCTGTCGACCAATTTCTCCGACGCCTTCAAGTACCTGATGATGCGCCGGACATGGGTAAACGCTACCAGACCGGCCGCAACATCCGCCAGCAGCGCCGACGTCGTGGCCGAGCAGTGGGCAAGAAAGAATTTAATTACAAATGTGTAAACTTTTTCCTTGAAAAATTTGTTATATATGTAAACTTTTCGTAACTTTGTGGCATGGAAACAAACCGCAAAATAAGAGTTTACAAAACCTACTTTCAGGAGTTTATGGCCACCTTGACTCCGGAGCAGCGACGCAAGGTCAATTATTCGATTGATATGCTTAAAACACAAGATCGCGTATCTACTAAGTTTGTAAAGCATATAAGAGATGGCCTGTTTGAACTACGCGCAGAGTATGAAGGTAATATATTCCGTGTGTTCTTCATATTCGACGGCAACGATATAGTTGTATTATTTAGCGGTTTCCAAAAGAAAACACAACAGACTCCAGAAAAAGAAATAAAAAAGGCATTAGCCATTAAAAAAGAATATTATGGAACTAAAGGAAGTAAATAAAGACCTCTACGATTACGATGCCTATCTGGACGAACAGTACGGCCAGGAAGGAACCCCAGAGCGTGAAGCGTTCAGGGCCGAGGCCCGCAACTATATGCTGGGGGTAATGCTTCGGGATGAACGTAAAAAACAACACATGACACAGGCGCAGCTCGCGGAGAAAGTCGGCACTAATAAAACGTATATTTCCCGCATAGAAAAAGGGCTGATCGAACCTGGTTTTAACCTCGTTGTTAGGATGCTTGGCGCTATGGGGCGCCGTATTGAGATTGTTGACGCCATGCCGATATAATTTTATTACCGGCTCTATGACATAACAGTGCCCGACGCCTTCCAGCGCCGGGCCTGCCATTTTCGGTAACGCCGTAACGGGGTCCACCCTCACATTTCACCCCCAGGGAGTGAGGTAATTATCGCGCCACCGCTGAGCGGCCCGCCCCACGGCTTAACGCGATTTTTTGTTTTTCGATTTAAGCGCACCACAAACCCTCTATTTTCAGCAATTTAGCAATTTTAAGGCCAAAATTTTCGCTTAAAATCGGCACTTTTTGACACTTTAAGCCTCATTTTTGACGGTTTTAAGGCTTATTTTTACGGAAAACGGCCGGTAATTCGTAATTTTGCACTGTCAAACCGCGAAAACTGGCGAAATCCTACAATAAACCCACATTCGCCACATGGAAGAAGCTACCGAAAAGAAAAGCGAGGTAAAAACCGAGTTTTTCAACATTCTGCAAATTTTAGCCATCATATCTTTGGCCGCTGGCCTGTTTATGGCCCTGAAAGTATTAACCGACTATCATAAGGCCGACGAGCTGGCCGCCGCGATCTATGCCGTCGCCGGTGTATTCTCCGGCGCCTTCTGGTGGGCGCTGGCCGTAATCGTGAAGGCAGCGACGAAATACCTAAACAGCGAGAAGTAATTATTTTACTGGTTCATGATTTTCCCTGGCTGGGTCCTATGGCTCCGGCCGTTGCTATTTGCGGCTATATAAAAATTTTGCGCTGCAACATTTCTTAACGTTTTTTTTTTTTTGTTCACACAATTCTTCCGAAATTTGCAGAGTCAACAAGCCGCGACATTGTCGCAATAGAGCCATTACCGGCTCGAATTTTTCGGGCATTTTTTTATGCCCGGCTACATACGAAAGTAGGCGCCCGCCTTCTCCACCCTTGATTATCGACTCTATTGCGTCGGTTTTCGCGGCTTGTTTGACGACACGGAGAGGCGGGGCCTTTTTGTGTATCTACATAAATAGTCAAACAACCAAACAAGCCGCAAAAATGAAAACAGCATTAACAATCCAGGCGCAGGAAAAGGCACGCAAGCAGTCGGTGAAAAAATCACTGATTAAGGTAATTATTTTTCTTACTTCGCCAAATTTCTTTACCTTTGCAACCGTAATAGCTAATATTATTTGCTGGTGGGGCAACATCATCGACAACATGGAGCTGGTCGGCTGGGGCGGTATTATCTTCCTGGCAGGTTTCACCCCCTGGGCCTGGAGAGAAACAGCCCGCGACATGCGCCACCCGGAGCGCTTCGAGTAATACCGGGACACTCTACACGAAACAAAATCAAAGAAATAAAAAAACATGGAAATAAGAATTAACACCGAGTCGCCAGCGGCTCGCGCGATCATCGCAATGGCACACACAGCCGGTACCGCCGAAATCTATTTAAATACCCTGTCCCGCCTCTCTAACGCCGTCCTATTCAACCAGGACGACATGGGCATGGACGACACCGAAACGATCAACACCATCCGCGCCCTGTCGCTCCTTCGCAACGACATCCAGGACATCGCAACCGACAAGACCATCGCCGGGATCCTGAAACATGCCGACGACTACCCAGACGACGTTAAAAACCTCGCCGTTATACCATACGACCCCGACTTCAGCCCAGGCAACAATTACCGCGACCCAGCGGCCGACATGCTCGAAGGGCTCAAAGCAGTTGCTGCAGTAATGGGCGACTACTACCGAAACAAAAAGGCCGAGGGCGCCGACGTACTGGAAATTCTCGACGACGTCGACCGGCTGATCGACCGGCTGGACAACGAGCTGGACTGGTTCAAGGCTTGCGCCGAAAATCCGGACTACACCGACGGAGTAACCGGCACGCCCCACATCCGCACACTCTCATACCTGGCACACTCTAAGGCCGTCCACAGCTTTGAATATCTGGAGGACATCCAGGACCGCCTGACGCGCGAAGGCTATCCGGCCGAAAAGATCGCAGAAATCGCCGAGGCCACCAAACTGCAAAAGAAGGCCGCGGACATACTCGAACGCAATCTCGCCGAGCTTTACACCAGCGAGGCCAAAGAAGAAGGAGGCGACGATGGCAAATAAAAAATATAACGAGAGCATCCAAGCGCTGGC
>BLLX01000064.1 GCA_011959405.1 Muribaculaceae bacterium | reverse complement strand
GCCGTTGCGGTAGTCGACAGTGACCGTGATGTCGCCGTCGGCAGCGAGGGCCGGAGTAGCTCCAAGCAGCACAGCGGCCATTGCTGATAGTAGATCTCGTTTCATTCGAATTGAAAAGGTTAGTTTATTTTACTGTTGATTGATGGATTACTGACACAATACGGCCGACGGCTGCCCGCTTGACCTCCAAATGGAGCAAACGCGCAGCCGTCGTGCTTTAAAAGTATATACGGATAATGATTCCGGGCGTCAGGCTTACGGCCGGATAACATGTCAGACGGGTCTATATGGAACAGGCTGATATGTGTATGGGGGGGGGTAATTATCTGTATATTAATCAATTGTTGGTATGGTATAGATTTCGCTATGTGTATTTTTGACCCACAAATATAATCATAATAACCAATATGACAAAAAGTTTTTCGGATTTATGGGTTTATAGTTGATAGTTTAGGGTTTATAGTTTATGGGATAAGGTTTAAGGAGTGGGGAGAATGTAGGGTTTCTCTACTATTATATGGTCAGGATAAAATTTCTCTGTACCTTTGCCATAACCTTTAACCCCTCCTCATAAACCCTAAACGATCCACTATAAACCCTAAACCCGAAACTTGCTTTACATGCTCTGTGCCGGCGAGGCATCCGGCGATCTTCATGCCTCGGAACTGATCAAGGCACTCAAAGCCCGTGATCCAGAAGCCTGTTTCTGCTTTCTCGGCGGCGATCTGATGGCCGCTGCTGCGGGCGTCAGACCGGCCGTACACTATCGCGACATGGCTTATATGGGCTTCGGACAGGTGGTGCGCCACTTGCCCGACGTGACCCGCAATCTGGACATAGCCAGGCGTCTGCTCGACAGGCTGCGCCCCGATGTATTCATCCCCGTCGACTATCCGTCGTTCAACCTGCGGGTGGCATCGCATGCCGTGAGTCTCGGCATACCCGTCGACTACTATATATCGCCGAAAGTGTGGGCGTGGAAAGAACACAGGGTCAAGGCAATAGGTCGGCTCTGCCGGCGTGTGTTGAGTATCCTGCCGTTTGAAGTGGAGTTCTACCGCGGTCATGGCATGGAGGTGGACTATGTGGGCAATCCCAGCGTCACGGAGATGACCCGTCGGCTGGCTGCCATGCCCGCAGCCGCTGAATTCCGCCACAGTCACGGCCTGCCCGACATGCCGGTGATAGCTCTGGTGCCCGGCAGCCGCCGCAGCGAGATCGAGAGCAATCTGCCCGTCATGGCCGAAGCGGCCCGGGTGCTCGGCACCAAGTATCAGGCCGTGGTGGGCGGCGCTCCGGGCATTGAGCCTGAATTCTACAAAGGTCTCACGGACCTTCCGGTACTCTACGACTGCACCACTCCGCTCATGGCCCATGCCACTGTGGCTCTGGTCACTTCCGGCACCGCCACCCTGGAATGTGCGCTGATAGGCACTCCGCAGGTGATATGCTACCGCCACACCGCATCGCGCATCACATACGCGGTGATGAGCCGTGTGCTCAAGATCCCCTACGTGTCGCTGCCCAACCTGATAGCCGACCGTGAGGTGGTGCCCGAGCTGCTCATGCATAAGTGCACGCCACTGTCGGTGTTGCGCCACATAGTGCCCCTGCTGCCCGGACATGAAGGCCGCGCGCGGCAGATCGAGGGCTACGGGGTCATCCGCCAAAGGCTCGGCACAGCCGACGCCGCGGCCACTGCCGCCGGAATTATCGTCGGCGATTTAACGCCATCCACACCACAGCGACCAGAATGACCGCCATCACGGCCGTGGTCCGCCACTGACCCCCTCCGGCCGGTTTCTGTTCCGACCGTTCGACCGCCACGGCATCGGCTACAGTCAGCGACTCTGTGCGGCTGTCGGAGGTGATGTCGCCGTGGCTGTCGATCACCACCTTGTCCGCATGCCACACCACCGGGTCGCCGTCTCCGTCGCTGCTTCCGCCCGGAAGCAGCACCTCCAGATTGAGTATCTCTGTCTTTACCCTTGTGTTTGCCGACGTGTTGGTTATGCCCGTGGCGGCTCCGCTTACCTGCATGCGTTCCTCGGCCACTGACTTCTTGCCCGACGCGCATCCTCCGGCGGCGAGCGATACTGCCGCCGCTATTGCCCAGCGGTATCTCATGAAAAATAGAGCGCGGCCTCCTCTTCGCGCCTTTTCACCAGTCCGGGCAGTCTGCGTCCGCCGCCATAGACCCATCGAGAAAACTCGCGGGCAATGGCCGGATCGCCGGGATCACGTTTTACAAGGCTCCACAGTGTGGACCGTCGCAGCGCTTCCGTGCCCACATTGAAGGCAAAACTTGTGAGAGCGTCAGCCTGTACGGCCGACAGCGTCACTCCATCCTGCGCACACATGTGCTCTATGCGTCCGCGCACTTCGGCCACATCCTCCCGGAGCAGCCGCATGGCTTCGTCTTCCGTCACCGTGGTGCCGGCATTGACGTCGGCCGTGTGACCGTAGCCTACGGTCCACATCCCGCCTTCACAGCGGTAGGCATGAAGTCTCAGCCCCTCATGCCGTCTGATAAGATTGTAGATCATGATCAATGTTTGTTTTTATAATGGTAGTCTATGCCGAGCAGTGAGCCGGCAAATGTCATGCACTCTCCGAACGCCACCAGCACCGACGAGTGTATCTGCCCTGTGGGATCGGCCGCGAAACCCGCTATGAGCAGACCTATGCCCGCCATCACCGTGGCGCAGGCAATATAAAGTTGTGTGTTGTTTCCCATACTGCAAAATTAATATCGCCGAACCCCCTTTGACAGGAGAATCTGTCACCGCCGGAGTTTGTGATTAACAATATTAACTCTGGGGTAATTAGTTAATTACTGTGTGAATTTGTGGCGGAATTTACATTTTAACCCCTTATTGTTATTTATATGAAAAAGAATTTTGTAGCCGGTCTGGTGCTGGCGCTTGGCACAGTTTTTTCGGCCGGAGCGGATGATGTGGTGACTTCGTTTGACTATCAGGCGTCGCAGGCTCGTTTGCTTGACGTCACCCCCAAGGTCAGAGCCAATGATCTGGATGTGGACGTGGAGATCGTGGGAAAGCGTGAAAAACCTGCGTAGCTATGCCGTTTTCAAACCAGGCAAAGCCCTCTATGCCAATTTCGATTTAGGCTATGACTATGCCACCGGAGTGGAAGGCGGCGGGTTTGCCTACGAGATCGGAGCCGGTTTCGTGTTAAACAAACATGTGTCGCTCGGTCTGGTTTGGGAGGGCAATTCCGCCAAATGGGAAGACTCTTACTATGGTGACTGGTATGAATTCACATCGAAGTGGGGCATGTTCGGCGTGAAATTCGGTGTGCAGTTCTGATTCCTGCGGAAGTATAGATTATATAATGTGATTCGGTTCCGGCAGTCCGTTATTGCGGATATTGCCGGAACTGTTTTTATCCGTATATTTGCGGAGTCAATCTCAAACCTAAAGACATTGTCAGGATCATGAAGAGGAAAATAGTATTTCTTACGGGAGCCGGCGTCAGTGCCGAAAGCGGCATATCGACTTTTCGCGACGCAGATGGACTCTGGGAGAAGTATCCGGTGATGCAGGTGTGCAGCGTCGACGGGTTCAGGGCCGATCCGGCGCTGGTCCATCGGTTCTACAACGAACGCCGCCGGCAGTTGCTTGAAGTTTCGCCCAACTCGGCCCACAAAGCCATAGCCGCCCTGCAGGACCGCTATGACGTGACGGTGGTGACCCAGAATGTCGATGACCTGCACGAGCGCGGCGGCATGGACCCTGCGCGGGTGATCCACCTCCACGGCGAGCTGATGAAGGTCAGGTCGCTCACACATCCCGACCGCCTGTTTACCCTTGCTCCTCCCGATCTCGACACCACACCACTGACGCGCATCGGCGGCGATCCGGTGCGTCCGCACATAGTGTTCTTCCAGGAGCCGGTCCCAATGCTCGAAAAGGGGGTTGAAGCCGTGGAGCAGGCCGATATGCTCGTGGTGATAGGCACGTCGCTGGCCGTGTATCCCGCCGCGGGTCTGATACACTATGCGCGCTCCGGAGTGCCTGTGGTTTATATTGACCCGCACCCTGCCCAGGTGCCGCATGGGGTCACGGTGTTGCCGCTCATAGCCACTGAAGGGATGGAGCGTCTAAGCGCTCTGCTCCCGCCGCCGGTGGTGTAGATAGATCTGGAGGGAATTGAACAGGTTGTGCCAGGCTATGTAGGCCGCGGGAGCCACCGAAGCCAGCGGATGCAGATAGCTCAGGGCCAGCCACACGGCCAATACCGTGTTTTTCTGCCCCAGACTCTGCGATCCCGACACCGGATCGCCGTAGCGTCGGCCTATGGCGCGCCCGACGGCAAACTGGATCACGCATGCCAGCAGCGACACCGCGCACAGTGCTGACATGAGCACCGCCGCTTCGGCTGGCTCA
Source organism: Muribaculaceae bacterium (assembly GCA_011959405.1). Lineage (GTDB taxonomy): Bacteria > Bacteroidota > Bacteroidia > Bacteroidales > Muribaculaceae > UBA3263. Next base: position 6,632 of record BLLX01000064.1, on the reverse strand, counting down.
CGCATCACGAAGCTCACCGCATTGCCCACCACTATGATCAGCGAGAATGCCCAGATGTAGAACGACAGCGCCTGATGCCGGGCCAGCGTCTGGCGCAGCGAAGGCACGGTGTGTGCCATCAGTGCCGACACGATGAGCGGCCCGCTGATGAGCGGCAGCACGGTCAGGCAGATTTTTGTCAGAGTGTCGGCAAACGGCACGTCGGCTCCGGGATTGATCCACGACAGCAGCGGGGGAAGCACCGCGGCCACCGCCAGATTGCTGAACAGCGAGTAGGTGGCCACCCGCGGCACCGAGCCGCCGAGCATGCCGGTGACCACGGGCGCGGCGGTGGCCGTAGGGCATATCACGCATATGAAGGCGCCCTGTGCCAGCACTTCGCTGACACGGCTCAGAAGCATGTAGGCCGCAATGGCTCCGCCTATCTGGGCCGCTAAAAGCCATCCGATGAATCCTCCGCCACGGAAATCGCGCACCGACAGGCGGCTGTAGGTGAGCAGCAGCATCACGAAAATAAGCGCCGGTGAAAGCGGCGACAGCCAGCCGATGGCATCGTGAAACACCACACCCGAGGCCATGGCTATGGGCAGCATCCACGGTTTCAGTTTTCTGCGTGATTCGGCAAACGACATGATCGGTCCTGTTGATTGAAAAAACGGATGCAAATTTATAGCTTTTTTATCTCTTGGCGAAAATCATTTGTTAAATTGGCTTAAACTCCTTAACTTTGCACTGCAATTTGTGCAGCCGTATCGAATAACCGTATTTTCATTATATACATTTCATGGACTTACTTCAGTCACTTCGTGATATACTTGATGCCGAGAGCCGGGTGGTGAACTCCATTCCTCTGACCGAAGCCTATCAGCAGGCTCTGGACCTGATCTACCGGCAAGTGTGTCAGAAAGGCGGCAAGGTCGTGGCCTCGGGTATGGGCAAGGCCGGTCAGATCGCAGCCAACATCGCGTCTACTTTCGCCTCCACAGGCATCCCTGCGGTAAGCATCAATCCCGCCGAAGCCCAGCACGGCGATCTTGGAGTGATCCAGCCCAACGACGTGTTGCTGCTCATCTCCAATTCCGGACGTACTGAAGAAATCGTGCAGCTCCACCGGCTCGCATCTCTGCTCTATCCCTCCATGCCCTCCATCGCCATCACTGGCGAAGCCGGATCTCCGCTGGCCAACGTGCCCGGCATGGTGTCGCTCTTCACCGGCAATCCCGACGAAGTGTGTCCCCTCGGGCTGACTCCCACATCGTCCATCACGGCCATGACCGTGATAGGCCACATGCTTGTGATCGCAATGATGAACCGCACTGGATTCACCCGAGAGCAGTATGCCCTGCGCCATCAGGGCGGCTCGCTCGGCGAGAAGCTCCGTGACTGCTCACCCATGAAATAATCGTTACAACATGAAACAGTACGCCCCAGCCCCCGTGGAATTTGACGCACCGGTCAGAGTGGCCGTAGTGCGCGCGCAGTGGAACTCGCATATCACTTCCGTGCTTGCCGACGGAGCCGTGAATACTCTTGAAGCGGCAGGTGCCGAAGCCGAGGTGTTTGAGGTGCCGGGAGCCGTGGAGCTGACGTTTGCCGCGCAGTCGCTCATCGACACAGAACGCTATGATGCGGTGATCGTGTTCGGCTGCGTGATCAAGGGCGACACACCGCATTTCGACTACGTGTGCCAGAGCGTGACACAAGGTGTCACCGCGCTCAACGTCGACAGCCCCGTGCCCGTTATTTTCGGGGTGCTCACCGTGCTCGACGAGCAGCAGGCACTCGACCGTTGCGGCGGCCCGGCCGGCCACAAAGGCGTGGAAGCGGCCACCACGGCGCTCACCATGGTGGCGTTCAGCCGGTCGCTGTGAAAACCGTTCTGTAGACATAATTCCGAACACTTATGATGCCGGCGCTGTTATCATGTCGATGATGACAGCGTTTCGACTTTCGCATATGACCCTGCGCGGCGCACTGCTTGACGTGATGCGCCTGTCGGTGTTTGTGCTGTCGGCCATGCTTATCGTGTTTATTTCGGTCGACACATTCACCGGACAGCCATTTCTGCAAAACCGCGCCTACATGGATTTCCAGTTCTGGGTGTGCGTGTTGTTCATCGTCGATTTCTTTGTCGGGCTGCTGCTTGACGCAGACGGGGGCCGTGGTCGTTACATCAGGCGCAGATGGCTGTTTCTGATCCTCTCGGTGCCCTATCTCAATCTGGTCGACCACTATCATATCCCTCTGGACGAGAGTCAGATCTACTGGGTGAGATTCATCCCGCTCGCCCGCGCCGTGATGGCCATGGCAATTGTGGTGGGCTATGTGTCGAAAAACAAGGTCACATCGCTCTTTGCCGGCTATATGCTCATCCTTGTGGCGTTCGTCTACTTCGGGTCGCTCATATTCTTCAATGCCGAAGCCGGGGTGAACCATGCCGTGACGTCCTACTGGAAAGCTCTGTGGTGGGCATGTATGGACGCCACCACCATAGGATGCCAGATACAGCCCGTCACCGTCACCGGCAAGATTGTCAGCGCGGTGCTCGCATGCATGGGTGTGATGATCTTCCCGCTGTTTACGGTCTATATCACCTCGGTCGTGCAGCGCTATAACTCATCGGGCTCAAGTCTTTTCAACGTCAAATAAATGGGCCTGAAATAAAATAAACACGCCGTGACATGCGTTAATCATTTGTGATTAAACGCAGCGTTGCCATATTGCTGATATTTGCCACAGCCCTTTGCGGATCGGCCAAACGGCTGAACGACAAAGTGATGAACCGCCCGTATGCCGACAATCGTGCCTGGCATCTGGGCTTTTCGGTGGGTGTGCACACACAGTCGCTATCGTTCTCCCACACCGGTCTGGTCACCGATCAGGGCGAGACCTGGTTTGTGGAGCAGCCCTCCTACAGTCCCGGATTCTGCGTGAACGGACTCATTGACCTGCGTCTCAACTCCTATTTCAACGTGCGTTTCACCCCCGGACTCTATTTCGGCAACAAGGTGCTGCGCATCCACGACACCACTGCCGGGGCCACCGAGACACAGAACGTGAAGTCCACGTTGGTGGTGCTGCCGTTTGATCTGAAATTCTCGTCGATGAGATACCGCAACAGCCGCCCGTATGTCACCGCGGGTGTCATGCCTACGTTCGATGTGTCGAAAAGACGGTCCGACATATTCCAGTTCAACGTGGCCGACTGCTTTCTCACCGTGGGATTCGGCTGCGACTTCTATCTGCCGTTTTTCAAACTCATTCCTGAAGTGAAATTCTGCTTCGGCCTCACCGACCTGCTGCGGCATGACCGTCCGGACCTTGCCGACGATCCTTCGATGCTGAAATACACGCAGTCGGTGCGTCGCGCCGCGTCGAAAATGTTTGTGCTGACATTCTACTTCGAATAAAATTGATACGGGACGACGACATGACGATGCGCGGATTGCTACGGTTGATACTGATTCTGACACTGGCTGTGCTGCCGGCGGCGATGGTCGCGCAGACCGAGCCTGTGCTCACCAACTATTTCAGAGTGCCGTCGTTTTTCAACCCGGCAGCTGCGGGCGACACCGACTTCATCCGTCTGCGGGCCGGATCGCGCATGCAGTGGCTCGGCATCGACGGTGCGCCGCGCGACTTCATCGTAGCCGCCGACACTCCGTTCCGGCTGTTCGGCCAGAGGTTCGGCACCGGCGCCGTGATGCTTCAGGAGACCATCGGTCTCTACTCCACGCTCAACGTATCGGCCCAACTGGCCTACAGACGCAAGATCGGCAAAAAAGGGCTGACGCTGTCTGGTGCCGTGCAGGTGGGCTATCTTACCCAGTCGTTCAAGGGCTCGGAAGTGTTTATCCCTGACGATGACGACTTTCACGAGAGCACCGACGAGGCCATCCCCACCTCCGATGTCACAGGATCGTCGGTCGATCTGGCGGCCGGCCTGTGGGTCACCCATCCCAAATTCTATGCCGGTCTGTCGTGCTCGCATCTCACCGCCCCAGTCATCAAAATGAAACGTGAGGGATCGGAGAACACCGAGGAACAGAACTATGAATTTCAATTCTCCCGCACATTATATTTTATGGCAGGTAGCAATATTCCCATAAAAAACACGTTATTTGAAGTGATACCGTCGCTTATGCTGCGCAGCGACTTCAACCGGGTGCAGGCCGACGTGACTGCCCGGCTCCGGTGGAAAAAGTTTCTGGGCGTGGGTGTGGGGTATCGTACGGAAGACGCCGTGTCGGTGCTTCTGGAAGCTGAATTCAAGGGCATAACCATAGCCTACAGCTATGACTACGCCACCTCGGCGATCATGCGCGCCTCCTCCGGCAGCCATGAGGTGTGGCTCGGCTACAGCCTGAAGCTCGATTTCAGCGAAAAGAACCGCAACCGCCACAAAAGCATCCGCATAATGTGAGGAAAACGACCTGAAAAAATAGACCAACCGACATAAAAAACACGAAATCGCATATATGAAACGACTGACCTCATTGATTATCCCGATAGTGGCCGCCATGATTCTTGGACTGGCTTCCTGTGCCGGATCCGCATCGTCGGGCGCCGGCGGCGAAGTCACCGGAGTGGGCGGATCGTCATGGACAGAACCCACGCCCTACGGCATGGTGCTCGTGGACCGCGGCTCCATGAAAGTCGGCCCGGCCAAGGCCGACTCCCTGCGCGGGATCGAAGCGAATCCCCGCGGCATCTCAGTGGAGTCGTTCTGGATGGACGAGACTGAAGTGACAAACAGCAAATACAAGCAGTTTGTGTTCTGGGTGCGTGACTCCATCATACGCGAACGCCTTGCCGACCCCGCTTTCGGCGGTAACGACGAGTTCCGCATTGAGGAAGACCGCGAAGGCAACCCCATCGGACCGTTCATCAACTGGACCAAGGCCATACCCTGGCGCAACCCCAATGAAGACGAACTCAGAGCCATCGAGAGCGTGTATCGCACGAACCCCATCACCGGACAGCGCGAACTCGACCACACGCAGCTCAACTACCGCTATGAGGTCTACAACCACACCGAAGCCGCACGCCGCCGCAACAGGCTGGATCCTGCGCGCCGCGAGTACAACACCGACCGCCCCGTACCCACGGAGGCTCCCGTGATATCCAAGGACACCGCATATATCAACGACGAGGGCGTAATCGTGCGTGAGACCGTGACCCGCGCGCTCACCGGCGACTACGATTTCCTCAACACCTACATCGTCAATGTGTATCCCGACACCACCGCATGGATCAACGACTTCGACAACGCCTACAATGAACCATACGTGCGTCTCTACTTCAGCCACGGCGGCTACAATGAGTATCCCGTGGTGGGCGTGAGCTGGGAGCAGGCGTCGGCTTTTGCCAACTGGCGCACCGAGTTTCTGCGACGCTCCCTCGGCAAGGAGGGTGTGTATGTGGAGCCTTACAGGCTTCCCACCGAAGCCGAATGGGAATACGCAGCCCGTGCCGGCGAGGACAACAACCCCTATCCCTGGGAGGGTGACATGCCCATCACCGAGGACAAGGGATGCTTCTATGCCAACTTCAAGCCGGCCGAAGGCAACTACATGCGCGACGGACATCTCATCACCTCGCGTGTGGGCACATATTCGCCCAATGATTTCGGACTCTACGACATGGCCGGCAACGTGAGCGAATGGACATCGACGGCCTACACAGAGTCGATCGACCGTCTCACGGCCGACATGAATCCCGAATATCGCTACAACGCCGCACTGGAGGACCCCTACAAGATGAAGCGCAAGATCGTGCGCGGCGGATCGTGGAAAGACGTTGCCGCCGACATCCGTTCCGACATCCGCATGTGGGAATATCAGAACGAGCAGCGCTCCTACATCGGATTCCGCTGCGTGCGCACCCAGATCGGCTTTGCGCGCGGCCAGAAATCACGTAAATAAACGAATCAAAACATCACAACTCATACAGGCCAGAATATATGACAACAATCAAACGATATAAGAATGCCGTTGAACGGTTTCTCTCGGGCGAGAGCGGCCAGCGCTTCTTCAATTTCGCCTACTCCATAGGCGCCGCTATCGTGATCTGGGGCGCTCTGTTCAAGATACTTCACCTGCCCGGCGGCAACACCCTGCTCTGCATAGGCATGGGCACGGAGGTGCTGATGTTTATCCTCACGGCGTTCGACCGTCCCGCGCGCGAGTATCATTGGGAGGAAGTGTTTCCGGTGCTTGATTCCCATCAGGCGTCCGACCGTCCCGACCTATCAGGAGCCGGACAGGCATCCGGCGGCGTGGTCATTGCCGGCGGCATGGAGATGCCGGCCGTACAGCAGGCTGCGGGATCCGTGGCTCCTGCCCAGCAGGTGGCTCCGCTCCCATCCAATGCCACTGCAGTGGAGGCTACGGAGCACTATGTTGCCCAGATAGCCGCCTTGGGCGAACAGATGCAGCAGTTGCGCCAGAGCACCGAAGCCCTCAACGAAGTGAGCCGCATACTTCTCGAGAGCTATCGTTCGATTACCGAGAATTCTGAAAAAATCACCGATTCCTCCACCGGCTATGTGGAGGAGATGGCGTCGCTCAACCGCAACATCGCCGGTCTCAACACCATCTACGAGATCCAGCTCAAGAGGGACAGCTCGCAGC
>BLLX01000063.1 GCA_011959405.1 Muribaculaceae bacterium | reverse complement strand
TTTCCATCAACGCGGTATAACCGATTATTGCGGTTAAAGGTGTGCGCAGTTCATGCGTGATAGTATGCACGGCTTTCTTGCGGGAATTTATCAGTGCCTCGTTTTTCTCTACCGCTTGTTGTAGCTGTTTGATTAAATTTGTCGTTTCCCGTTTGTACCGCTTGATACGGTTAGTATTCCGGTGAATTATGATATATGAAATGATTAACAGAAGGAGGACGAATCCTGTCAAGCCACCTATCTGAATAAACGATTTTTCACGCATGGTGGCTATCTCGTCCTCTCTCTTTTGCAGGTCAGCTTGTATTTTTCCATCTATTTGGCGAATCAAACTTTGTAACTGACGGTTAAGTTCGGCATTCCGTGCAGCAAGACTGTCAGCGTGTTCCGATAAACGGCGGCTTTGTGCTTGTTGTTCGGCTATCATATTCCGGCTAAGAGAATGGAGCATCGTGGTAGTCACGGTGGGCTTTGCTTCCTCCTTTTTACCAAAGATGCCCAAGAAGCCCTTTCGCTTCAGCTTCTTGGGTTGTTCTTGCGTACTTTTATATACGATTGCAGGCACTTGACGGGCTATCCTTTCTTTGATGCTTTTCTGTTCATCAAGCATCTGTACAATTCGTCGCATTTGTTTTTCTTTATCCTCTAAAAGATAGCGTACACTGTCAATGCGTTCAGACGGGTAGATAGACGTGAAATAATATAGCATACTATCCAAAGCCATACGCTGCAAATGATAATTTGCAATATCTTTATCTTCCCATTCCAATATTGTTTCTCCTAACAGAGAAAATCCTGTTAAGCGAAAGTTTAATTCATTAACATGTCGGCGCAACTCATCAGTGGTTCGGTTCTCCTTCTCTAATACTTCAAGCTTTTTCCATTCATACTGATAGCAATATATAATCATTCCTATTAGTATGAATATTAGAATATAGCCAGATGATATTAGCTTGCGGATTGAAATCATAAATTTAATGAGGTTTGAAGGAGATAAAATCAACAATGTCCTGAAGGACTTCGGGGGAGATTGTTTCCTCAATCGTGCCGTATTCCTGTACTGCGCCCGTTTGAGCGTGCTGGAAAAGGTGATTAAGTCCGGGATAAAGTTTCACGGTCGCTTTCGGGGCGAGTCGTTGCATTTGAGGCATATTCAGTTCCGGGCGAACTTGTATATCTTTTTCTCCGTATAGTGCGAATACAGGGCAATCCGTATCTGCAATGCTTTCCGCCGGTGAAAAACCGATATAGAAATTTAACCACGGGTTATTGTCGGCTGCAATCTTTTTCAGATTGGCTTTCAAAGATGTGTGAACGGGAGTATTCTTCCAATTTGCACATATAGCTTCAATACTGTCAACGGTCATATTGTTACCCTCCCTTATTTTCAGTTCATACATCTTGCGCAATGCTTCAACATAATCAGACACAATATCCGCCGGCATGTTACCTTGTTTCAGCATTGTTGCACTTTGGTCTATTAGAACCGAGTCTCCACGAACCGTCTGTGCGCCAATGGCAATAATGAAATTCGGATTTGAGAATAATCCCGAATTGTTCTCTGCTCCCAGTATAAATGCCACTGCCGCTCCCTCGCTATGCCCCAATATTCCGACATTTTTGAATTTCATTTCTTTGCGCAGGTATTCCATTGCCGTTTTCGCATCTCGTGCAAAATCTTCAGTGGTGGCATTTTTGCCGTCGCCGGTTGATTCTCCATATCCTCGGTCATCATATCGTAAGGTTGCAACGCCGTTTCGGGCAAGGTAATCGGCGATGACAGCAAACGGCTTATGTCCGTATATTTCTTCATCGCGGTTTTGCAATCCGCTACCGGTAATCATTACGATAACCGGAGTTGTCTCATTAAAACCTTCAGGTAAAGTAAGTGTCCCAGCGAGAGTAACACTATCTGATAAGTTATTGAAATGCAACTCTTTATAGTGTATGGATATGGTGGCTTAGGCGTTTGAGGTCGCTTTAATTCCACAATACCCGGAAATAATTCAAGGTCAGTACTCATTGCCCCTTGTGTGCATTTCCCAATGAGTTTCCCATCTTGTTTTCGTCCGGCAAATGTCAATCCGATGCGTCTAACCGTCACATTTACAGAATCCGCCGAAATGAAATTCACTTCTCCGGCTATTCCGTATGCTCCCTGATCCGGAGAATCAAGCGTAACTGACGGATTGCCATCTTCGCCTGTCTTGAAATTGAATACAATCTTAAACTTCACTTGTGGAGTGATTTTTAGAGTCCCATGCCATACACCTGATATATTTTTATCGTGAACCATAGCATTTACCATACAGCAAGCTACTATAAAAGCCACAAAGATTATTCGGTTCATAATTTCCTGCCTATTATTTTGTTAGTACAATCAGGATATGATCATCAGCATCCGTTAAGTACATAGTGGACGCATCTTTTAGTTCATACGACTTGATACATCTAAGGTTTGCCTCGATGCTTCTCTCCAGTAGCATGTCGTCACAAGAAATTATGCCTTCAATTGCTTTTTCAGTAAGTGATATGTTGAAGAATGCAAGTGCTGCTTTATCCGTCTCAAAATTGCCAGAGATATTATTGCAGTCTGTTGTACAGCAAAATATGCCGGCACTATCTAACTGGAACACATAATTTTCGTCCTTATCGACTTGTGTAAGCCCATAAGATGATGTAGCGATACAATTATACTTTTCAAGCCTCCAGTTCCCGTATATCGGAGAATTTGATTGGTCGTTGCATGAACCGAATAATACGGCTAATACCAAAGTTAGAACTGTGATAATATTTGGTTTCATATTATTTTCGTTTTATAGTATGACATTTACGTTTTGCCATTTCCTCTGCATAAGCAATCTCGCCATGCTCTTTTATATAACGTATGCAGGCTGGACGGTCGGAGTTAAAGAGCAACGCGAACACTTTGCTTATGAAGTTGGAATAGGTTTTACACTCTCTTACGTCACACTCGCATTCGGCACAAGTATGATAGCCTTTGTTTATGCAGCATTTGCGGATTTTACACCATGATGCTTTCTCGTTATTCCTGCATCCGGGGCATTTCCCAGACAAAAATTTGCGACACGCGCCACAATGCAGCCCACAGGCGGCTATATTGTTTATATCTGTTGTTATATTTCCCATATATTCAATATTTTCTATTTGTATAATTTTTGCCACAGCCATTACATTTTCCGTTATGCACGGATATGACACCACCGCAATCGGAGCAAGTCCAACGTTCTTTTTCCCTTTGTAAGAACTTTTTAAGACCGTTTTCTCCAATAAAGGCGAGATTGCCCATCAGCGATTCTATTATCGGATAGGCGTTGGCATACCAACACTCCTTATTGACAATCTCCCGGCAAGGGTATTGAGGGCATTTGTCACAGAATCCGTTCGGCAGACTTTTTCGTATCTCGCATTTGACAATCTTGCATAAATTGGCACAATACTCACCTTTATTGCCCTCACTACGGCAACCCACGCAGGGACTATCTTCTCGCAATGCTTCGCTGCAAACAGCGCAGTTTAGCCCACATAGGGCAATCATATTCCTGTCCATAAAACTAATTAATTCAACTTGTCGGAATCATCCCGACTATAAGACCTTTATATCGCAGTCTATCTCTTAGAGATAACTAAGGCTACTAATGATACAGGGTATGCCGTACTGCAAAATACGGCACACTCCAAGTATCAGATAAGATATATGTATTTTTTAGAAGTCTTATTGCTGTTTGTTGACCGAATAGTTGAAAGCCAGTGTGTAACTTGATTCCGCAGGTAGTCCTCCATTGAGACCGGGGTGGAATTTTGGAAGCATACGAGCCACACGCAGAGCTTCGGCATCCAGCACTTGGCCTGAGCTTTTTACAATTCGGGCATCTTTTACTACGCCGTCTTTAGCGATTGTGAGCTGAACCACCGCATCCATATCAAGAATACCGTTGACGTATGTGCTTTCAGGGAAAGATATATTCTTGTTGACAAACTCCGTCAACTTATCTTTACCTCCGGGAAAGTTTGGGGCGGTTTCTGTCCTGATGAATGGCACGGCATCGGCCGCGTCCGCTTTCTCCGTGACCACCACATCGGAATTTCTTTCTGTCACGAGAATGGAAGAATCCGATTTTTCACTAATTTTGTAGCGCAGATCCTCCACCGGCGTAGCGGCAGATACCTCGTTGATTACTGCTGACACCGCAGGGGTGGCCAGACCGATTAACGCGAGTGCCATTGCAGGCACCATGACAATGGCACGCACACGGGCTTTGCCTGTCGGTTTGCTTGATAACATCATAGTTATACGTTTTTTAAGTGAACTGTGATTGAGACAGTTGGAAAGAGTTGCGAACCTTGCTCCAACTGTCTTTTTTATTAGAAACATCTGATACTCTCCTCGTTTTACGCCCGATGCAAGCACACGGCTGTCGGCTTCATACTCATGGAGGGTATGAAGTTCATTGCGCAGAAGCCATATAGCAGGACAATACCAAGTGATAATAATCGCTGCCTGCATAAAAAGCAAGTCAATCCAATGGCGACATTCTATATGCGCTTTTTCATGGCATACTATCATCTGCCCGAACTCGTACCAGTCACGTCTTGGCATCATGATATATCCGCACCATGCAAACGGGGCGACGCTGTTATGGCGATGAAGTATAATGCGGCAGTCATCCTGTTTTATGTGCTCACCTTTGAGAATGAACAGTGCCAACCGTACCAGTGAAACGAGGAAATAGAGAATCATGACAATAACCCCTATAAGGAAAAGTGTGACTATATAATCCCATATCGGAGTGATTTGCTCCAGTACCGTATTGGCTATATAGGCAACATCGACCGGATTAAAAGCGATTTCAACATTATTTTCCACAATATCCGCTACCCAAAAGGAATTAAGTATGAAGATAGGAAAAACGAAAGCAAGCGTTATACAGGACAACAACAATATCCTGTTGAACCGGAAACATCCGGTATTGGCAAGAACGCATTTGTACACCGCCCAGACTACAATCAGGAGGGTGCTTGCCAATAATGAATATGCCAAGAATATGCCTGCCATTGTTATTCCTTTCCTCTGTTAGATATTTGCAATATTATTTCCTTAGCCTCTTCGTCGCTATATTCCTCGCTTTTAATCAGGAAGTTCACAACATTCTGAATGGAATTGTCGAAATACCGCCTAATGACACTCTTCAGATTTTGTCCACAATAATCTTCCCGCTCTATTATTGGGAAATATATGAAGCCTGTGCTTTCAGCCTTGTGGTCGAGATAGCCTTTCTGTTCAAGAAATTTCACGAATGTGGCTACCGTAGTCCGGCTTGGATGCGGCTCATTGTGAAGGGCAACGACATCCCGAACCGAGAGTGCCCCGCTTTCCCAAAAGAAGTTCATCACTTCTTCTTCTCTTTCTGTTAATGGCCTCATATCTTCCATTTTATATAGTCTAATTAAATTAGACGATTTGATAATGCAAAAGTAGTCTAATTATTTTAGACAACAAAATAATCGGGCAGAAAAAATTGATTATAGATACGGATAGTGGATAAAACTGAGTAGTTCTCTCCACTGTAACCTACGTTTTCGGCTCTTTACTTGTTGCCATAAAGCCCGATGCGGTTGCCGACAGGATCGGCGATGATAGCGAAGTAACCCCAACCGTCAACCTGAATCTTGGTCTTGGGAGTTACGAGCGTCGCGCTGTTATCCAACGCAGCTTTCACGCTGGCATCCAAATCTTTTGTCTGGAGATATACCAACACGCCTCCGTTAGAGGGTGCGAAACCGGGAAATGAGGGGGCCGAGGAGATTGAGCATACACTCTTACCTTCTTTCATAAGACAGGCCATTTTCTCATCGCCGAACTGCGACACCTCCAGCTTTTCGCCAAAGAGAGCCTGATAGAATGCCACCGACTTGTCCAAGTCATTGGTGGGGATTTCAAAAAATGCAATCATACTTTTTATTATTTGATTAGTACGCTGCAAAGTTACAGCGATGTAATAGCCTGTGATAGTAAAAAGCGGACATCCGTGTTAGGTTAAAAGACCTAATGATGATTATCCTCAGCTTTATAACTATTCTGCAATTTGTTACTGAATGATTCCCTGAGAGCTATCCGCAATCCATTCAAGAAAGATTCTTGGATATATATTGAGGATGTCGGACAGTTGTCGGCGCATAATCGGCACTGGATACAATTTTTCTCGTCCATCGGCAAAGCCGTATCTTTTAGTGAGAATATGTGCATCGGACAAACATTGATACATTTTCCACAATTTATACAGGTAGAGGTATTGAGAAACACCACCTTGTTACCGGCTACTATATATGAACCCTTGCGGCGTATCGGTATGCTTTCAGAATATCCTGCAATCGGATTTTTACAAACAAATGCCAAAGGATGCAATTTCCACCGAAGCTTTTCCGAGAACAGTCTTGCCTTGAACATATCCCGCTCATTCGGTCTGGCTTTATTGTAGCCGTCCATCAGAACCCACGGCCCGGTGCGGTCAAATCCTTGACAGGAAAACTCTCCGACTATAATTCCTCCTTTCGCCTCTATGATTTTTTTGAGGTGCTTATGATATGCTCCCAAGAAAGGTCTGCAATGGGTGGAAAATACGAACACGTTTTTACCTTTAAGATATTGACCTGAAACAAATCTTTGAAGTCGTATATCGTGAGCGGCAAAGTTAATCGCGGAGCCAAAGCCGATAAGGTCATAATCCGACAGGTCGATTGACGGATTGCTGTCGATAGATACCAATTCGGCAGATAGGGCATCCTTCATGCTTTCCGCAATCTTCAACGTGTTTCCTCTATATGAGGAACGATAGAATATTATTGTCTTCATCTTGCGACTGATATTTTTGTTTCAGGTGTTCCGGGGCCTCCATTTACGCCTTTATAGCCTACAAACATCAGAGAACTCGTGTCAAAGTAATAATCACAGCTCCAGAAAGCAGACATAAAGCCGGTAAGACTGACTTCGATTCTTACTGCATTCTTTCCGTCTAATTTCTCATTTCCTTTCTTTGCTGCCGACATGGTATAGAGCTTCATGTTGTCGGGGCGAAAACATTCGTATTCCACAGACCTGCCATTTTTCAGAGTTAATCCCGCATTATAGGCTATGTTTTGATACCACGGCTTACCTTTACTTTTCACCTTTTTTGAAATCTGTTTTCCATTGAATTTGCCGGATATGGAGTATATCCCATTATTCAGACTGATTGACAGATTGGTGTTTGAAGAATTATTTACTATCTTCCAACTCTCGGTTTTATAACCGCTTCCTAAGATATACTCATGCTTCTCACCACCTTGAACCGTGTACAGGTATATCTTTCCATTCTTGCGTTCTTCCGTCCATTTGATGGATGTTTTGGTCTTGCCGCAGATGGAAATATAATTTCTTTCCTGCGCCATAGCAAATGCTGCAAGAAATAATGTAAGTATTATTGTAATAATATGTTTCATAGATTATTGTTGTCAAAGATAAAATCCACATATTTGGAAATCATAGCTTCCATTCTTTCCCATGCTTCCGGGTTACTGAAATCTATACCGTTGATTTTGTGATATTGCCTTGTGAAAAGAACGATGTAGTTGATTGCGGATATGATTATTGCAATCGACATATTGTTGTCACTGTCTCTATCCAAAAACTTATTCAGTTCCTCCTGCAGTTTATATCCGATACGTTCCCGTTCTTCTATAATTCCCTTGAAAGATGAATGACCTGAAAGTTCCCATACCAAAAGTTCTTGCATGATTACATTATCTTTTAGATAGTTAAGTTGACACATAAACACATCCTTAACAATCTGCTTTATGTTACCGTCTTTAGCTCGTTTAATGGTGTCAATAAACTCTGAATAGGCAAACGAATAATAGTCATGACGCTTTGCCCATTCCACGAGCAAACCATCCAACCCACCGAAATAGCGATAAATCAAAACCTTATCGCATCCGGCTTGATTAGCGATGCGATTAACTCCGATTTTGGTAAAACCGTCGTTCTCTACGATATGGCTCACGGCTTCAAGGAGTCTCTTTTCTGTTTCTTTCAATTCCATCTTATATAACGTCACCAAGTGGTGACAAAATTATAAAAATAATCGGTGACAACCAAATACAAGGCTGTATAAACGCTATTTTTCAGAATGTAAAATAGTCAGAAACAGGAGAGTATCGAGCAATATACTCTTTCGGTGTGTAGCCGGAGAATAGCTTGAATTCTTTAATCATGTGGGATTGGTCGGTGTACCCACATTCGTATGACAGCTGCGCAAAACCTATTCCCTGATTATGCTGCATGATAGATAAGGTACGTTGCAACCTGACTATACGCATGAAATCTTTGGGTGTCGTTCCTATGTTTTCCGAGAAAATCCGGGAGAATTGCTTTTCGCTCAGGCACGCAATATTCGAAAGTGCCCTGATATTTGTTTGAGTGGAATTGTTGATATGACGTACCACTTCCGCCAGTCGTGGCAGATGATAAGGTGTCCCGTACATCAGGCACTTATAGAAATAATTCTCTATCAGTTCAATGCAGATGTCGTGATTTTCACTGTCTTCAACTCTGTGTGCCAAATCACGCAAGGCTGGATTTTCAATGTCCGCAACCGCCACATTCCTGTCACGCAGTAAAGTGACCGGCATACGGAAGAATATTTTTGCCGCATGAGGTTGGAATACCACCACTATCATTTCGATGTCACCGGTTGAAGTCACATCTGAATAACCGCTTTCCTGACCGCAAATAAAACTATGCGGTTGCAATTCATTCCGGTTCGTGACTTTGAGCCTTTCGCCTCGATGGAACACAAGTGATATACAGCCTGTCGGCAAAGTGCGTTGCGACACTATGCCGGAGGTACTATCCTGCAATATCCAATAATACCGTATAAACGGTTTTAAGGCAGGTGTTGGCTGTATGATTCTGAACTGCATTCCGCAAAATTACAACATGACGATTTTCGATGATAGTAAAAAACAGACATTGGTGTTATAAGCCTCACTCAACCGTAAATTACTCTGAATGATAGCTGCTGTAAAAACGACCGGATACATTTGTTCCGAATCTCTCATAATTTATGTGTTATATGGTGATGTGAGCAAACTCGCGGTTTATCCAGATGGTAGCCTCATTTCCGATAAAGCGAATAAGCACATAGTTCGAATCTGCCGGGCCGGCGGGGAAATAATTTATAAAATAAACAGCTAACGGAATAGCAAATTTGAGAAAAGCGTAGCGAATAGACTGGAATAGCGTTCGTTACGCTTTTCTTTTGGGTTGGTATAAAGCCATTTCAAGCCGTGTTAAAGCCACTAAGCGCAAGAGTTCAGTTACCACCTCATTACCGTGCGGATAGAGCAGATTTCTTGCTAAGTGTTTGTTTTTCTGCGTTCTGCGGAGGTTTGCTTAGCAGTCGATAACTCACTGTAATCTAATTTTGTAACCCAAAAAAGAGTGAGTTATGCGAAGTACATTCAAAGTATTATTCTATGTAAAGAAAGGCAGTGAGAAGCCCAACGGCAACCTGCCATTGATGTGCCGCCTTACGGTGGACGGAGAGATTAAACAGTTCAGTTGCAAGATGGATGTTCCCCTGCGGCTGTGGGACGTGAAGAACAACCGTGCTTCGGGCAAAAGTATCGAAGCGCAGCGAATCAACCGTGCCGTTGATAAAATCCGTGTGGAGGTGAACCGCCGCTATCATGAGCTGATGCAGACGGACGGTTATGTCACTGCCGCCAAACTTAAAGATGCCTATCTCGGCATCGGTGTCAAACAGGAAACTCTGCTTAAACTCTTTGAACAGCACAATGTCGAGTTTGCCAAGAAAGTGGGACACAGCAGGGCAAAAGGTACATTCCAGCGGTATATAACCGTATGCAAGCATCTACATGAATTTATCCTGCATACTTACAAGCGTGAGGATATTCCCCTGAAAGAGTTGAATCTCACGTTCATCAACGACTTCGAGTATTTCCTACGGACAGAAAAGAGATGCCGCACCAACACTGTATGGGGCTATATGATTGTGTTGAAACATATCATTTCCATAGCGAGAAATGACGGTCGTCTGCCGTTCAATCCCTTTGCGGGATATATCAATTCACCAGAAAGCGTGGACAGGGGCTATCTGACCAAGGCTGAGATACAGACACTCATGGACGCTCCGATGAAGAATACCTATCATGAATTGGTAAGGGACTTATTCATCTTTTCGGTTTTTACGGGTTTGGCGTATTCCGATGTGAAGAACCTTACAACAGACAACCTTCAAACATTCTTTGACGGCAACCTGTGGATTATCTCCCGAAGAAAGAAAACCAATACGGAATCCAATATCCGACTGTTGGATGTTCCACTAAAGATAATAGAGAAGTACAAAGGAATGACAAGGGACAACAAGGTATTTCCCATGCCGAGCAATACCACCTGCAACAAGATACTGAAAGAAATCGGCAGTCAGTGTGGTTTCAAGACACGGCTCAGCACACATGTGGCAAGACACACGAACGCCACGACCGTACTGTTATCCAACGGAGTACCGATTGAAACCGTAAGCCGACTGTTAGGACATACCAACATAAAAACCACGCAGATTTACGCCAAAATTACAAATCAGAAGATAAGTCAGGATATGGAAGTTCTGTCGCACAAGTTGACGGATATGGAGAAAAATATTTGCAGTAACATTTGATAACCTTAAAACGAATAGCAATGGACAGGAAAATAAATATCATCAAGATGGACGAGCATGGCAATATCACCATGCCTACCGATATAAGAACAATCGCCATGAGCGAGTGGGAAATCTGCGAATTGTTTGGGATAACCTCTCCTACTTTCCGTGCTGCGATAAAGGCAATCTATAAGAGCGGCGTTTTGCGTGAATGCGAAGTAAGACGCTCCATCTGCTTGTCGGACAAATGCAGCATGGATGTTTACTGCTTTGAAATGGTTGTCGCTCTTGCTTTCCGCATTAACTCATACGGAGCAGAACGAGTACGGAATGCCGTAATTGAAAAGTTGTACTTGCGAAAAGAGAAAACAAGCATCTTCTTTTCGCTGGATTGTAGAAAGGAAGCACCTAAGTATCAGGTATAAAATATATAGCTATAACGACATGAAGTAATGAAACCGATGCGTATTCCCATTGCCAACAATATATTTATGCGAGTGTTTGAATAGGCGCATTGCCATTCATACGTATTAAGACGACAGGTCCCGAAGAAACTGCCATTAAAGTGGTATTTCTTCGGTTTTTTTGTTGTTATACTCCCTAACAGGCTGCAAGTTTTTCACTCCGTGTGTTTTTTGCGCCATTCTGCCGTGATTTGCGTATCAGGGGGTTAAGCGGCTCACTCTAACTTTGCATACGATTATTTATCAACCATTTAAGCGTATGAACAATGAGTGAATCAGACATCAGCAAGGAGGAGTTTATCCGGGTGGGTACGACCCTCTACAAGTTAGTGAACCAGCCCCGACTGAACGGCGGCTATGTGAAGAAACGCATCGTGTGGAATAACGAGACCCTGCGACAGGACTACGGCAAGCACTTTCTCGCCACCGTTCCCAAGTATGATGGCTTCTGCACAGTTCCCGACCATGTGAATTACCGTCCTGTGGTGGACAAGTTCCTGAACCTCTATGAACCGATAAACTATAAGCCGATGGAGGGTGATTTTCCCTCTATCCGTTCGTTAGTGGAGCACATTTTCGGGGAACAATACGAGTTGAG
>BLLX01000062.1 GCA_011959405.1 Muribaculaceae bacterium | reverse complement strand
ATGGAGTTGCGCCGCGTCGCTATGTCGGAGCTGGAAACGAAGGAAAAACGTATTAAAGCTATTAACGAGCTTAACAGGATCGTACCGGGTTATAACGCTTCACTCGACGCCGAAACGGGCAAGTATCGAGAGAATAAAAAGGCCCTGGACGATTACCTGGTTTCGCTTGAAAAAAAATTACGGTTAGAGGCCAGTAAAGAACAATATAAAGAGCTTTTGGCCGCCGACAACGAGCAGCGCGAAGCAATGTACCGGCAGTGGAAAAATCTATCTATGTCGGCCGCAATGGCAAAAGCGCGCCGCGACGCTGTGCCGGATTGGCAAAATTACGATCCATACGGCCACGGCCACTCATTTGACCAACAGTATAGAGATTTAGATCGTCAATCTAAAATGTCGTTTACTGATTGGTACGAGTCCCAGAACACGGAACAGATGCAAGCGCTAAACCAGTTCAAGGAGTACCTGAAGGAAGTCGGGCTCGACCTGGACGATCTGGCCGAAAACGTCAGCACTACGATAACGACGACAGCCACAAACACAGCTAACACTGTCGTTACTCGCCTTCAGGAAATCGACAAGGAGTTAAAGCGACTCCGCAAGATCAACCCGGAAAGCGACGAGGAATTAGACCGCATCCAGAAACGTATTAAATTACTCCAGCAAGAGAAAAAGGAGCTACTTGGCAACCAGAAGAACAAGCGCGAGGTCGGCACATACCGGGAGGACTCATTAGACCAGGCAACAGCCCCGGCCGATGAAGAACACCAGCGCCGGATGCTCGACATCAATAAGCAAAAACCGTTTATCACGGAGGCCGAGTATACAATTAAGAAGAACCAGGAGTTAATCCGCTATTGCGGTGAGCTTGTGGCCGCGCTCGAAACTCTGAAGGCGAGCACGAAGGAAACGCACACCCAGACGCTCGACAAGATCAACCAGCAGCAGGGACAGCTGGCCCTTCAGGTTGTCAACGCTCAACAGGAAATAAATAAAGCGATTTTTCAGCGCGACCGTCAGGCACACACCGACCGACTCAATAGTTTACAAGACTATTACGAGGAAAACCGTATTATCGTGGCCCAGGCCGTAGTAGATAACCGCATACAACA
Source organism: Muribaculaceae bacterium (assembly GCA_011959405.1). GTDB lineage: Bacteria > Bacteroidota > Bacteroidia > Bacteroidales > Muribaculaceae > UBA3263. The sequence goes on along the minus strand of BLLX01000062.1, from coordinate 10,671 downwards.
GGACACGGCAAACATCTATTTAATGGCCCAGGAGCGCCAGCTTCATGCCGACCAGCTCGCAGAATTGGAACGCTATTACCAGAAAGTTAAAGCGTCCGACCTTATAGCCGGAGAGGAAAAGCAGAAAACGCTGGACGGCATTTATAAGCAGATACGCGAGGCCTGGAGTAAGACGGTTACAGACGCCGGGAAATGGCAACAGACACTGCGGGAACTGTCGACGAATACCGGCAGCCTGGAAGGCATCCGCGAAAATATAAGTTTGCAGATCCAGAGTATCGAACAGGTTTACACGGCCGTAATTGAACAGGCCAGACAACAGGGCCTGGACGTTACCAGGCTGGAGGAAGAAAAACAGCGCCGTATCTCCGCCCTGAATTACCAGTATTTAGAAGAACAATACAAAACACAGGAGGCGGTCGGTCTGTCATGGTCCGACGAGTACGACCGCGAGCTGGAGAAGCTGAAGAACATGCACCGGCAGGGCCTTATTTCGGAAAAAGATTTTCAAAAAGCGCGCCTAAACCTTCAGGTTAAGAACGTGCAAAAATATTACGATTATTACGCGCAGTTGGCCGGGTCTATGGTGTCAGCTATCCAAGAGGCTGAAATAGCAAAGAGCGAGGCGAAATACGATGTTTTGATACAACAGGCAAAGAACAACGGCGAGGACACGGCCGAACTGGAACAGGAGAAGGAAAATAAAAAACTTGAAATCCAGAAAAAATACGCCGATCTTGATTTTGCCGTGAAAATCTCGCAGATCATTGCTAACACGGCGGTTTCAATCATGCAGGCCTTCGCCCAGTTGGGGCCTATCGGCGGAGCTATTGCCACCGCCATGCTGACAGCTACGGGAGCCGCGCAAGTGGTAATCGCTAAGGCGGAGCGCGACAAGGTTAAGAACATGCAGCCGGGAAATACCGGCAGCAGCTCGAAGTCGACGCCGACGGCTACGCGCGTACTGTCTGGATATTCGGAAGGCGGTTACACCGGCGACGGCGGCCGCTATGAAGTGGCCGGAGTCGTTCACCGTGGCGAGTATGTGGTGCCGATGCCGATAATGGAGGATCCGCGCGTTATCGACGCCGTGGGCACTATCGAGGCAATACGACAGAACAAGAGGCTGGCCACAGGTGCCGCGCCTTCTTTCTCGGAGGGCTACGCCGACGGCGGACCTGTTACCGGCCAGCCTTCAGCACAAACAGCCGAACTTCTGGCCGCGGTGTCGGATCTACGCGGCGCGGCCGAAGCACTCCGCCGCGTCCGCGCGTATGTGGTTTATAAAGATTTAGAAAAGGCGGGCCAGACGCTTGAAGCGGCCCGCGCTCCCTTCACCCGTAAGAAATAACTTCGCTATGCTGGAAATTAGAGTTAACAATGAGCCGCTGGATCTACCGGCTGGCTTTTCTGTCGAGCTGGAAGATACCAACCCGATTTTTAACGAACGTGGCAGCCAGTCAGTACCGGCCACGGTACCGGCTACGTCTGTTAACGAGCGCCTTCTCGCTTTCCCCACTCGCATAGACGCGGGCGAGGATCCTAACCAGCCGGAGCGCGTGGCGATTGTGAGCGACGGCGCCTATATCCGCCGCGGCCTGGTAAATGTTACCACGGCCGGAGTAGCGGAGGGCATCACCTTTAACGTCGGTTTCGACAATTCGACGGCCTACAACCGCTGGAGTAATAAAAAACTTTCGGAGCTGTCAACGCTCCCAACAGTCCAGGGCAATGACGTAGGGTTTCAAAATGGTGTCGAAGGGATCCTCAATTATCTTTTTTCCCTGTATTCGCGTCCGGAGCCAGAACGCGACCCCCTGGCTATTTTCCCCGTGGCAGTAGGTAACGAGTCGGTCCAAGTCGATAGCGAAACAAAGATTTACTGGGAAGTCCTTAACGCGCCCAACAATTCGGGCGGCGGACTCCGGCCGCTGAATAGGGTAAAACGTGTTATCGACGGCGTTGTTACCGACGTGACGGTGCCGGACGGGTATTGTGTAACGCCGTTTTTGCGCGTCTGGAAATTGTTAGAGTTGGTATTTGCTGACCTGGGCGTTACTATCGTTAGTAATGTTTTTCGCACTGATCCGGAGTTTAACAGGCTGGTGGTCCTGAATAACGCGGCCGACGCCGTTTGTATCGGCCTGATCCGCTACGCCGACCTTGTGCCAGATTGCACGGTTTCGGAGTTCCTGAACGCTTTGTGGGTACGTTTCGGACTGACATATAATATAAATTACGACACGAAACGGGCAACGCTCCGGCTGTTACGCGATATAATCACGGCACCGGCGGCGCTCGATATGGTAAATCTGTCAACCGGCCCGGAGCTCATAAATTACGAGGCCCGCCAGTATGTGAAATTATCGGCAAAGACTTCACTGGAGGGCGCAGCCCCGGCAACGGAACGATTTGAAGATTTCGTTAAAGGGCTTGACGTCCGCGGTGTCCACCTGGGCGTACATGTAAGCCAGTGGACCTTCATAGACAACGGCAGCGGCGGCGGCCGCTGGGACGGCGATGTTAGGGATGATTTTTGGGAAATGGAGGACCCCGATCCGGATTATCCCGATCCGGATTATCCGGAGCCGGATTATCCGGAGCCGGACGACGACCGCGACGACGGCCGCGACGATTATAGCAGAGCAGCACCAGCCACACAGGCAGAAACAAGCACAGCCAGCACATCGAACACGTTCCTGGCGCGTGAGTTTATTACCGGTACATGGTTCAAGCTCGACAGCAGTAACAAGACAGTACGCGCGTCGTCCTCCAGCTTTTTTAACTGGGATCCGGCTACCCCCGACCTGGACCCGCTCGACCTTACCAGCGACGACGAATGCGTGCCGATTATGCGAGTCAACACCGTGGGCCTGGGTACCGGTAATTATTTCAACAACAAGTGCCCGGCATACCTAACCGGCGCCCGACATTATCACAGCTATATTAAAGGCAGCGAGGACGCCGAAGATACCGGAGAGTCTACGCCGCTGGCCTTCTGTATTGCCTACAATGTAGGCGGCAAGACTTTCGGCCGGATCAATCCAGAAGGCGACGACGGTAAGCCGCTGACAATGGACGACGGCAGCCATCCCACGTTGTCGCTACTTTTTCAATTCAAGGACGGCCTGTTTGCTCAATTCTGGGCCGGGTATGATGAAATTTTGCGCCACGGTAATAGATCCGTCGAAGTCCCGGCGATGATCGACAAAATGGAGTTTTCAAGGCTCGACACACTGGAGCCGGTAGTGTTTCGCGGCATCCGGTGCCTGATCGACTCCCTGACCTATCAATTACCTACCGGCAAGGAAATACGCGCAGACCTGAAGCTCCGCACTATATCGACACACGGAAATTACAACATCAAGGCGGAACAGAATGTGCCGGACTTTTCGGCCGCAGCTCGACACCTGGAGTGGTTCCTAAAATCCGAAACATTTAGCGAAGATATGCTGACGGTTATAGCCAACAAGGTAGAGGCGGCCAGAAAATACCGAAACGATAATAATTATCAACCGCATGGTGTCGAAGGCGATTATTACGACGTAACGGCAGCCGGAGCCATCCCGAAGTCTATAACGAGAGCATACCCGACCTGGCAGACAGATACCACCAAGCCGACGCCAGCAGCACCGGGGAACCTGAACACCCGAAAATATAAGGCTCTGTTAACTTACGATATTTACGAGGTCCACGATATGTCGTATCAAGACGGCCCCGAAGATTACGAGCTCGATGAAACGCCGATGGGTGAGGTTACTATTACCGTGGAATATACGGTGCAACTCATAGCGCGCTGGGTAAATGATTAGTCCTTTGCCCAGCCCTGGAATTTTGAAAAATTTGCAGCATGGAAAGTAATAACATACTCGCAGCCCCGCAAATAGCCGACGTCGACGCCTTCTATACTGAATGGCGGCGCAACCATGTGGGCAGCCGAAAAGTTTTTTACGAATTTATGACCACACCAACCCCGGAACGCGATCGGTTCCTGGTCGAAATGGGCGCCGTTACTGAATTTGCGGGCGCCGTGGTGACTACAACCCTGAAAAAGTGATTTATTATGTTTGACTTAGTAAACCGGCCGGGGAAAACCACGCCTTCACACATAGCATTTACAGGCAACCCGATAATTATGCGCGATAACGACACTTTCCCAGACCAACCAGTTATGGGCTACCCCTTCGAGATCGTTATGGACGGGCTGGCTATTTATCGCGGTCGCTTCAATTATCCCCACGTCATAAACGTGGCCGATATAATTAACGCATACATCAAAAAGTTACCGGAGCCGGACAGCGTGGAGCCTATAACCTTCGGACCACTGACGCAAATAGAGGACGAGGCAGAGGTGGCATGCCGCGAGGTTATTGTTGTGTTTAATGGCGAATACGACGAGGAAATGGGGTTTATAGCTCTACCCGGCGGCATATCTAAGCAAAATTTCAGGCGCATGGGTCCCGGCCGCGATATTTTTACAGAGCGTTTTTGCGCGGAGGGTACTAACTTTTTTCTTACCACCAGGACGGCCGGGTGGCGAATTTTCATAAAAGAAACAGAGATTTACCCGCTCTATTTCATAAACGACAGCTGGGACGATCAATTTCATTTCGTGGAAAAGACTACCGGGTTAAGCTGGTACGTCGGAGATCTGGGCCGCGGTATTTATGCCCTGGATGTCGAGGCGCTACGCCGCCACTTCTTCGAGGAACACGGGGTGCTGGCTAACAGTTTCGACGTTTACCGTTATGAAAAATTTGCCTGTCGCATCGTAATCGAGCAGGCGGACCCGTCGCGCGAGCGCTACCGCCTGAAGTTTCGCAACTCGCTGGGCGTTTTCGAGATTATCGAGATCACCGGCGAAATGTCAATAACACCACAGTGGGAGGACGCCGAGGAAGCAATTTTTAAAAGATACGACGAGGCGACGGCCGATTATATCTCTTGCCGCGATCGTATCGAGAGGAAACAAAAAATTACAGTCCAAACGGGCGTAAAACGCCCGGACGAAACGCGGTTTTTAATGGATATGCTGGCCAGCGACGAGGTCTATCTTCTCGACCTGACCGGCCTACCGGTCCGCGTCATACCTTCGGCCGAGGAATTTGTCTACATGCCCCGCCCGGAGTCGCCGCAGTCTTTCGCTATTACGCTGGAGCTGGCCGACACCGAAACGAATATTTTACAGGAGATTATCGACGGAAGCGAAGCCCGCAAACCGCGCGTATTCTCGAAACAGTTCAGCAAACAATTTAATTAACAATCCAACAACATGGCAACCCAAGACCAAAAGTTTATCGACGGCCTAATTTTGACGATCGAGCAAGCCGAGGATCCGGAAAGCGTTACTAATACGATGGTGGCCGCTGTTCTGGATTTTCTTAACCAGTCCTATAAGGATTTGTTAACGAACAATTCAGGAATACAACAGGAGGCAGCCGAGCGCAAGGCGGCCGACGCGGCGTTAGAGCGCACTATCAACACTATTAACGTAGCGATCCAGGCTATAAGCTCAACGGCAGACGCCGCACAATCTAAGGCCAACGCCAACGAGAAGCGAATAACTACGCTACTAAACGGCGACGGCATAACCGCAGCAATCGACACGTTTAACGAGCTGAAAGCCTTCCTGGAGGGCGTGACCAATAAGGAAACATTTCTGGGCTTGTTGAATGAAATCCGCGACCGGCTCGACCTTCATGCCGACGACATCAACAACCTGGAAAACGAAGTTAGAAACGACCGGAAGTTTATAACAGACGTCAGCGAAAGGGTTAAAAGCCTGGAAGGCGTTGTTAATATCGACAACGTGCGCTCCCTGGATAATATCCTGACCGACGGCATCTATTTCCTGAATGTGGCCGGACAATCCGGTAACATTATGATCGTGCGCAGCGCTGTCGTTGCTCACAGTCCGGGAAACGTTAAGTATAATGTAACGCAGTACCTTTTTACACCTACGGGGCTGGAGTTTCGCGCGAAAGCATACACGACAACCAGCGGGCCGGACGCCGTGGAGTGGCCGGAGTGGCAACAGGTAGGCCAGAAGGGCGCGGGCAACCTTATCAATGTCGACGAGATCGCCCCGAAGGCATCAGGTTATTACGACGTAGTGAGCGCGGCAGAGGCCGTGCCTACCAATTTGCGCGAGTTTGGCCGCTGGATCACGTTCAAGACAGGAGCCGGGGAGTACACAACAAAACAGTTTACCGGCTCCACACTTTCGCAGTGGACCCAAGAGAGCGCATGGAGCGACACGGGCGGCCGCGGCACCATAACGGGCATTAAGCTCAACGGCGAGGAAGTAACGCCGGACGCTGAAGGCGTTGTTAATATCGCTATCGACGAAGTAGAGGTCGACGAGTCGTTTTCGTCTACTTCGACCAATCCGGTACAAAATAAGGTTATCAACCAGCGACTGGAGGAAATCGAGCGCCGCACGCTCCAAAATCTTGATGCACAGTTAAACGAGGACGGAACCGAGATCCACATCGGGGCCTTTAACTCGAAAAACGAAGAATTTACCAGCGTCGACATACCCGTTAGCACCGGCGGAGGCGGCGAAGATACCAGCAGCGCCCGCGTTTTGCTGTCGGCGTCAGTTGATAACGCCACCATACGAGAGGGCGCAGCCGTTATGTTGTCTTATTCTTACGACCACCAGTATTTGGGCGGCGACATGGACGGCGTATCGACCGGCCAGCGCGGTATCATCTCGATAGAGATTAAAAACGGTACCGTGGTCCAGTTCTCGACGACTGTAAACGACTTCCCGGCTGGCTCCGACTCGCTCGATATTACCAAATTCCTGAAAGCGGGCACAAACGACATTACTATCAAGGCCGTGGCCACAAACCCGGACACGGGAAAAACGCAGCAGCGCACCGTTAACGTACAGGTCCGCGCGTACACGCTGGGCCTTACAAGTTCTTACTCGCTGGCTAATTCTATCGCGGGCGGAGGATATAAACCGGACAGCTCGGCAATAATCCCCTTTACCGTTAACGGTTCAGCAGAAAAGACAGTAACGCTCTATCTCGACGGCGTGGAGTACAACTCTACTGTTATCAAGAAATCGGGCAAGACTAACGGCAGTTTCACCGTGCCAATGTCGGGCCTGCCTGTCGGCCGCCATAATATCCAGATCGTCGCAGAAATGCAGGTTAACGATCTGGTCTTGTCGTCGGAGTCTATTTATATCGACATCCTGAAGTGCAACGCCCTGGGACAGATAACGGCGCCTTTTATCGGCTCGATGATCACCTTCCCGGACGGCCGTATTTTCGAGGGCCCAGAATACCTGACGCCTAACATCGAGGTTGGGCAGTTCGAGCGCATGGACTTCGATTTTGTCGTTTACGATCCGGCAACCACCCCAGCCGAAATGGCTATTTTCCACAACGGCGCACAATCGCAGAGCATCACGGCACCGCGCACAGTGCAGAGATATACAAACCGTTACCCGCAGTCAGGCGAGGAAACGATGCAGTTCTGTTGCGGTCCCACTGTCTACGACTTCAATATTTCGGTAGTCGAGAGCTCTATCGCACTGGCCGAAGTTACGGACCACATGACGTTAAAACTGTCGGCATCCGGACGAAGCAACAACGAGGCCAACCCGGCACGCTGGGAGTACGAGGGCGTAACGACAGCGTTTAACGGTTTCGACTGGAACACCAACGGATGGGACGGAGAAGCGCTTTGCCTGTCTAACGGCGCAAATATCGACATCAACGCGCGGCTTTTTGCCACCGACGCGACAGCCACCGGCCTGACTTTCGAGGCCGAAATTAAGTGCACTAATGTAGTGGACCGCGCCGGTGTCGTTATGGAGTGCATGGCCGCGGGTGTCGGCCTGAACATGACAGCGGAGGAAGCATCGTTAAAAATGGCCGGAGGCGCATCCGTGCAAACAAAGTTTGCGCCCGATATGTGGCTAAAAATCGCTTTTGTCGTCCAGAGCAAGGCCGACAACAGGCTGTTGCAGCTTTATGTTAACGGCATCCGCGACCGCGCGCAGCAGTACGGATCCGCAGCGTCGCTCATGCAGCCGGATCCGCAGACTATACGCATAGCATCCGACGCCGCAGACGTCGAGGTTAGAAATATTCGCATCTACGGCCGCGCCTTGACCGACGACGAAATTTTATCTAATTATATCGTCGACCGCATCAATACGGACGACATGGTAATTTTGTTCCAGCGTAACGACGTCCTCAATGATGAAACCGACGAGGTAGACATCGACAAATTACGTGCACAGGGCAAGGCGGTTATGCGTATTGTCGGCGACGTGGACCTGGTGAACCAGACCAACAACAAGAAATTCGAGGTACCGGTCGACGTGTATTATTATTCGCCGTACGGTAAGGAATACGATTTTGTAGCCTTCCAGATAGGGCTACGCATCCAGGGCACGAGCTCGACGACATACCCACGCAAAAATTACCGCCTCTACTTCTACCGGCCCGACGTCTACGACGGCTGCCGCCTTGTGGTTAATGGTGTCGAGGTGCCAGACTTCAAGTATAGCTTTAAACCTGGCGCGCGCCCGGTGTCGATCTTCTGCCTGAAGGCTGACTTTTCGGACAGCTCCAGCGTCCACAACTCCGGCGCCGTCCGTATCGTTAACGACGTGTTCCGCCGTTGTGGCTGGCTCACACCACCGCAAGCTGCCTATAAAGGCGAATACAATGTACGTATCGGCGTCGACGCTCTGCCGTTAAATCTGTTCTATGACAATAACGGTACCGGTGTAGCTACCTTCCTGGGTAAGTACAATTTTAATAATGAAAAGTCAGAAAGCCACGACGTCTACGGTTTTGAGGGCGTCGAAGGTTTTAACGACGCGGCCACACTGAACGGGGAGCGAAACAAGTGTATTTGTGTCGAGTTCTTGGATAACTCGCACGCGCTTTGCCTGTTTGGCTCCGCAAATATGGCCGACTTCGATAAGGGCCTGGAGTTCCGATTTAAGGCCGACAAAAAGTGGGCAACGGCCGACCAGGAGGACCGCGACGCTGTTACGCGCCTTTGGTCCTGGGTACAGGCTTGTAAAGGCAATCCGTCGAAGTTCCTACGCGAGTACAAGGATTATTTTTTGAATGACTCGCCGTTTGCATGGTACGCCCTGACTGACTATTTTATGGCCGTCGACAACCGCGCCAAAAATATGATGTTGGCAACCTGGGACGGCATCCACTGGATGTTCTTGCCCTACGACATGGATACGCTCTGGGGTGTCCGAAACGATAGCCGCCTGGTGTTCGATTATATGATCACTTTCGACACTAAGGACGCCACACAGGACGCCTATTGTTTCGCCGGGCACGACTCGGAGCTCTGGGAGCTGGTACGCGCTTGCCCCGATAAGCTCGCAGAAGTGGCCCGCACACTTCGCGCCAACATGTCGACGGAGTACGTTTTACAGGTCGTAAACGATCAGTTTATGAACGAATGGAGCGAAAGAGTCTACAACAAGGACGGCGAATATAAATACATTTTGCCGCTCATCGAGCAGGGCCGCGACTATCTCTACGCGCTCCAGGGCTCGCGCTTCGCTCACCGCTCCTACATCATTACTAACCGTTTCGCGCTCCTGGACTCGCTCTATTGTGCCGGTACTTACCGCGCTGACGCCTTCCCGGTCTATTTCGCCTACCAATTCGCCAGCGACCCCCGCACCCTCCGCCTGACCGCCTCCGAGCGTTTCTGTTTCGGTTACGGTATGACAAACGGCGACCCCACGGTGTCCGGACTCATGGCCGAGAATGTCGACGACGAGATAACCATGACTTTCCGCCAGAACCTGATCGTTAACGACCCGCAAAACATTTACGGAGCTTCGCGCATCAAAACGCTGGATCTGTCGGACTTGTCGCACGCGATTGTGGGTAATTTGAACCTTAACAACTGCATCCGCTTGCAAGAGCTTGACGCATCATGCGCAAACGGCCAGGATATGTTAACGGGCCTAATAGTTAATAATTGCCGAAATCTCCGCAAAGTCGATGTTAACGGCCTTCGCGGCCTGTCGGCGCTCGACCTGTTGAACAACAAGCAGCTCGACACCTTCAGGGGTAAGGACACGAAGTTAACTAACGTGTCGTTTGCTCCTGGTGGAAAGCTGGCGACGGCCGAGCTCCCGGCATCGCTCCAGACTCTCGAACTCCGCTACCTTCCCGCGCTCATGGACGAGGGGTTAAAGCTCACCAGCGCCGACAACATCACCCGCCTGGTTGTGGATAATTGCCCCGGTATCGACTGGCGCGCACTCCTGGCCCGTTGCTCTAACTGTCAGTATCTCCGTATTACTGGCCTTAACATGTCCGGTAACGGCGACTTCCTGAAGGGATTGTTAAACATGCGCGGCGTCGACGAAAACGGCGCAAATGTTAGCACTTGCCGCCTGACAGGTCGTTACCAGCTCACTAAGTACCTACCGGACGACGAGTTTAACGCGCTGGTGGCTCACTTCCCGGAACTGAATATTTTACAGCCGGAGTGGACCGTTATTAAATTCACTGACACCGTGGCTGACTCCGCCAATGTTTCAAACATGGATAACGGTACCGGTTACGAATTTGATAACGAGTTTGTACCCTCGGCCCATGTGTCCCGGATCATGTCGAAACGCCACCGCGTTATGGCTAAATGCACCGCCCCCCGTGA
>BLLX01000061.1 GCA_011959405.1 Muribaculaceae bacterium | reverse complement strand
AAATGATTAAAATAGTTATTTCGTTGTGAATGTGGATGTTGAAAATTAAGTAATAAATGATTTTTGCGGGTGGGAGAAAATATGTATCTTTGCAAAAACATTCCAAACTAACCATTTTTCGGTTATCAGATATGGCAACCAATAGTTTAGTGTCGATTGACGACATTTCGAAGGAGGAAATTCTTCGGATTCTGAGTGCCGCTCGATATTTTGAGCAAAATCCCAATCATAAATTGCTGGACGGACGTGTAGTAGCCACTTTGTTTTTTGAACCGTCCACACGCACGCGATTAAGTTTCGAAACGGCTGTGAACCGTCTGGGGGGCCGTGTTATAGGATTCTCCGATCCGGCTGTTACTTCCACATCCAAAGGCGAGACTCTCAAGGACACCATAATTATGGTGAGCAACTACGTTGATCTGATCATTATGCGCCATTATCTCGAAGGTGCCGCAAGATACGCTACGGAAGTTACCGATGTGCCTATACTCAATGCCGGTGACGGGGCAAATCAGCATCCGTCGCAGACGTTGCTCGACCTTTATTCCATCTATAAGACTCAGGGACGTCTCGACAATCTGACCATAACTATGGTCGGAGATCTCAAATACGGCCGTACCGTACATTCGCTCCTGATGGCCATGCGATATTTTAATCCCACGTTCCGGTTTGTGGCATGTCCTGAATTGCAGATGCCGCAGGAGTATAAGGATTTCTGCGACAAGAACGGAATAGCCTATACGGAACATACTGATTTCTCGGAAGCGGTGATTGACACATCCGACATTATCTATATGACCAGGGTACAGCGTGAACGCTTCACTGACATTATGGAATATGAGCGGGTCAAAGATCTCTATACCCTCCATAATTCCATGCTCGAGAATTCGCGGCAGAACCTTCGGATACTTCATCCGCTGCCGCGCGTAAACGAGATCGACCGCGATGTTGACGATAATCCTAAAGCCTACTATTTTCAGCAGGCCAAGAACGGGCTCTTTGCAAGGCAGGCGCTGATATGCCGCGCTCTCGGCATTGAAGTGCCGGCTGTGAATAACATCTAAATTAATGACACTATGACTGCATCTAATAAAACGGAACTTGCGGTGGCCGCATTGAAAAACGGCACTGTCATAGATCATATACCTTCCGACGTGCTCTTTAAAGTGGTAAGTCTGCTTGGTATCGAGAAAATGAATACGCATGTGACCATAGGCAGCAATCTGAAGAGCAGCCGCATGGGCACAAAAGGCATCATCAAGGTCGCCGACGTGGAGTTTCCTGAGTCCACCCTCAACCGTATAGCGATCATTGCTCCTACGGCCAAAGTGAACGTGATACGCGATTATGAGGTCGTGGAAAAACGCGCTGTAACTCTTCCGGACACTCTGGTGGGCATAGTGCGGTGCACCAACCCCAAATGTATAACCAACAATGAGCCGATGCGCACAAAATTTACGGTGATCGACCGTAATCCGGTTATAATCCGGTGTGACTACTGCGGACACACTCATTTCAAGGTCTGAACTAATTACACTGATCCGATAGCGACAATTTACAATATGAAGCAACTTTGGCGATCCGGCACTATGGTTTATCCGCTTCCTGCGGTGCTTGTGAGTTGCGGATCCACCGAGCAGACACGTAATCTCATAACTGTGGCATGGACCGGAACCATATGCTCCGATCCGGCCATGCTTTATATATCAGTTAGGCCGGGGCGGCATTCATACGGTATTATAAAGGAAGAAATGGAGTTTACGGTCAATCTGACCACTGAGACATTGTGCAGGGCCACAGACTGGTGCGGTGTGAAGTCCGGTCGTGATATTGACAAATGGAAAGAAACAGGACTCACGCCTGAACCCGGGGTGAAAGTGCGGTGTCCGCATATTGCGGAATCGCCGCTGAGCATAGAGTGTCGGGTGAAGAGCATAATTCCACTCGGATCACATGACATGTTTATCGCAGAAGTGCTCGGCGTGTTGGCCGATGAGCGCTATCTCGACCCGGAAACGGGTGCCTTCGACATGGAGCGTGCAGGATTGGTGGCTTACGCCCATGGCGGATATTTCACACTTGGGCAAAAACTTGGCCGGTTTGGCTTTTCGGTCCAGAAGAAAAAGAAAAAATAAATAATAAAAATCACTTTCATACAAAAATATACATAAATGGAACGCGACACCAAAATCTTTGACATCATCGAGCAAGAAAACCTGCGTCAGCACAAAGGCATAGAGCTGATTGCTTCTGAAAATTTCGTGAGTGAACAGGTAATGCAGGCCATGGGCTCCTGCCTTACCAACAAATATGCCGAAGGTTATCCCGGTCATCGCTATTACGGTGGCTGCGAGGTGGTGGACCGTGCCGAACAGGTGGCCATAGACCGCGTGAAGGAACTTTTTGGAGCCGAATATGCCAATGTGCAGCCCCATTCCGGTGCGCAGGCCAACATGGCCGTATTTATGGCATGTCTGAATCCCGGTGATAAGTTCCTCGGCCTGAACCTCGCCCACGGCGGACATCTCAGCCATGGCAGCCCGGTGAATTTTTCCGGTCTGATGTACAAGGCACTGGAATACAACGTGCGTGAATCCGACGGCCTGGTTGACTATGACCAGATGGAGGAAGTGGCCCGTCGCGAACGTCCGAAACTGATCGTTGGCGGAGCATCAGCCTATTCGCGTGAATGGGATTATGCCCGCATGCGCCGTCTGGCAGACGAGATTGGTGCTATTTTCATGGTGGACATGGCTCATCCCGCAGGACTTATTGCTGCCGGTCTGCTTGAAAATCCGGTGAAGCACGCACATATTGTCACATCAACTACGCATAAGACTTTGCGCGGTCCACGCGGTGGTCTGATTCTCATGGGCAAGGATTTTGAAAACCCGTGGGGCAAAACGACTCCTAAGGGCGTTGTCAAGATGATGTCGCAGATTCTCGACAGTGCCGTTTTCCCTGGTGCACAAGGCGGACCTCTGGAGCATGTGATCGCAGCCAAGGCCGTTGCTTTCGGCGAAGCACTCTCGCCTGAATTCAAGAAATATGCCGCACAGGTGCGTAAAAACGCTTCTGTCATGGCCGATGAACTTATCGGCAGAGGATACAAGATCATTTCCGGTGGCACTGACAACCACTGTATTCTGATCGACCTCCGAACCAAATTCCCTGAATTGACTGGCAAGGTGGCCGAACGTGTGCTGGTTGAAGCCGACATAACGGCTAATAAAAATATGGTGCCTTTCGATTCTCGTTCTCCGTTCCAGACTTCCGGCATACGTCTTGGCACTGCAGCCATCACCACCCGAGGTGTCAAAGAAGATCTGATGCCCGTGATCGTGGAGATGATAGACACAGTGCTGTCCAATCCTGAGAATCCCGAAGTCATAGCCGAAGTGCGTGCACGTGTCAATGCGCTGATGGCTGATTTCCCGATTTTTGCCTGATTTTTTATGAATTTTGTCGGTTACCTTTCTTCACCGTGGGTCTATTGGACTCTGACGAGCACATACGTGCTCTCGATAATTACGGTGATAGGGGTGGTGATCGGCGAAAACCGCAATCCGCTCAAATCGCTGGCATGGGTGACAGTGCTGTTGCTCCTGCCGGCGGTCGGGCTGGTTCTTTATCTGTTCTTTGGCCGGAGCATAAAAAACCGGCGTATGATCTCTCGCAGAAACAAGCGTCGGCTCCGCAGGCGGGAGCAGTTCAACGGCGGAGCGCGGGAATTGGAAAAACTTTCCGACAACAACCGCCAGCTGGCTCGTCTGGCACGGTCGCTCGGAGCCGCTTATTACCCCGGCAATAGTCTGGAGATCTATAACACCGGCAGTGAGAAATTTGCCGCCCTGAAACGCGATCTGCTATCTGCGCGTCAATTTATCCATCTTCAGTACTATATCTTTGAAGATGATACAATCGGCAAGGAAATAGCAGACATTCTGATGGAGCGCGCTCGGTCCGGAGTCGCCGTGAGGGTGATCTATGATCATGTGGGTTCTCTGCATGTCAAAAACCGTTTTTTTAAAACAATGCGCCAAGCCGGTGTAGATATACAGCCGTTCTTTAAAGTGACCTTTCCGATGCTCAGTTCCCGTCTGAACTGGCGCAACCATCGCAAGATCGTGGTGATAGACGGCAAGGTCGGATACATCGGCGGAATGAATATAGCCGACCGGTATATTACCGGAGCTCCTAAATTCGAATCATGGCGCGATGTGCATGTCCGTCTCACAGGTCCTGCGGTGGGATCGTTGCAATATTCGTTTGCCGTCGACTGGAATTTCATGGGGCAACCGCTGCTTGAAGAGCAATGTGACAAGCAGTATTCCGTTTCGGCTGATACCGCGGCAGGAATCCAGACTCTTACATCCGGACCTATGGACCGGTGGCATAACATGGCGCTACTGTTTCACCGTGCAATCTGCGGAGCACGTAAACGTGTGTATCTGCAGACACCTTATTTTCTTCCAACCGAAAGTTTGTTAAAGGCATTGCAGAACGCGGCTCTGTCGGGGGTGGATGTCAGGGTGATGATTCCGCACCGCAGCGACTCGATGATGCTGGTGTATGCGTCGCGCAGTTATATCACAGAATGTCTGCAGGCCGGTGTGAAATTCTACTTTTATGAAGCCGGTATGCTTCACAGCAAAGTGTTGATTATTGATGACAATTTCTCGACACTTGGTTCCACCAATTTCGATTATCGCTCGGTTGAACACAATTTTGAAGCGAACATGCTGGTGTATTCCGAGGATGTGAATGCGCGTCTTCAGAAAATATTTCTTGATGATCAGAAAAATTCCACCCGTATCAGGCCTGCACAATGGCGTAAACGTAGCCTTGCCCACAAGGCATTTGAATCGATACTGCGTCTGCTGAGTCCGATATTATAGACATTCTCACCGGGTAAAAATACAAGAGACGAATTCCGCGGAGTCGTCTCTTGTATTTTTATATATATGTTTGGTTATGCCGGTGTGGGCGCTTGCGGCGATCGGCTTGTGCGGGAGTAGTGTCGGCACAGCGATGTGAGTCCGCAGTTCAGGCAGTCGGGGCGGCGTGCTTTGCACACATAGCGTCCGTGCAGTATAAGCCAATGATGGGCTTTGGGGATTATGTCGGACGGAATATGCCGAGTGAGCGTCCGTTCGGTCTCAAGCGGTGTTTTACTGCCGGATGTCAGACCGATGCGGTCGCTTACGCGAAACACGTGTGTATCTACAGCCATACGTGCTTCATTCCAGACCACCGACAGCATCACATTCGCAGTTTTACGGCCTACGCCCGGGAGAGACAGCAGGTTGTCTATGTCGGATGGTACTTCTCCGCCGAATTCGTCTACCAGCCGACGGGCCATGCCGATAAGCGAGCGTGTCTTGTTATTGGGATATGAAACGGACCGTATCAGTTCATACACTTGTTCTTCCGTGGCGGCTGCAAGGGTCTCGGGGGTGGGAAACGCTTCAAAGAGTGCCGGAGTGACAAGATTGACACGTTTGTCGGTGCATTGGGCCGACAGTATCACAGCCACCAGCAGGCGAAATGGCGATCCGTCATAGTCCAGCTCGGTTTTAGGATCCGGCATGGCTTGCTGAAAATATGCCATCACGGTGTCATAGCGTTGTTGAAGCGTCATGGATAGATGCGTTGTGTATCTTTCTTATACCGGGTCGGAGAGATTAGCGGGCGCTTTGGAATTGCGACAGGAAACGTATGTCGTTTTCGGAGAACATACGGAGGTCCTTGACCTGATATTTCAGGTTGGTGATACGTTCTATGCCCATGCCGAGCGCGAATCCGGAGTAGCGCGAGGAATCTATGCCGCAAGATTCAAGCACATTGGGATCGACCATTCCGCATCCGAGGATTTCCACCCATCCGGTGTGTTTGCAGAATGCGCATCCTTTGCCGCCGCAGAGATTACAGCTTATGTCCATCTCCGCACTTGGCTCTGTGAATGGGAAATAGCTGGGACGCAGACGTATCTGGGTATCGGGGCCGAACATCTCGCGGGCAAAGTACAGCAGAGTCTGTTTCAGATCGGCAAACGACACATGCTCGTCGACATACAGCGCCTCTACCTGATGGAAAAAGCAGTGCGCGCGTGCCGAGATGGCTTCGTTGCGGTACACACGTCCGGGACATATTATCCGTATTGGCGGCTGTGAGTGTTCCATCACTCGGGTCTGCACGGATGAAGTGTGGGTGCGGAGCAGCACATCGGCCGGATCGCGCTGGATAAAAAAGGTGTCCTGCATGTCGCGTGCAGGATGGTCGGCGGCAAAATTGAGAGAGGAAAAAACGTGCCAGTCATCCTCGATTTCCGGACCTTCGGCAATGGAGAATCCAAGGCGGGCAAAGATGTCGATGATCTTGTTGCGGACAATGTTGAGAGGATGACGTGAACCCAGGGGCAGGGGAGCCGATGTGCGTGTCAGGTCAAGACCGGTCGCCTTTTCCTCCGATGAGCCGGACGCTTCTTCGCGCAGGGTGTTGATGCGGTCCGTGGCCATGTTTTTCAGTTCGTTGAGTTTTTGTCCGAGCTCGCGCTTGAGTTCCGGGGCCACAGTGCGGAAATCGTTCATCAGTTGCGATATGGCACCTTTTTTGCTTAGGTATTTTATACGCAGATCTTCTACTTCAGCCGCTGATGAGACATGAAGATTCTGAATTTCATCCTTGAGCTGTTGGATTTTATCGAGCATAACGTTTGTTGCCTTTGTGATTTTTTGATTTTATGAATGCAAATTTAGCAATAATTCGGAGAATATGGAAATTAAATGTCACAGTACATATTTTCATACTGCATGAAGGCTATGTAGTGGATTTTTGCTAATTTTGCATCCGGAATAACATCAAAAAACGTATTGAATCACAATGAAATCACGTGACGAACTTATTGACGATCTGCTTACCCTTGCATTTGCCGAGGACGTGGGCGACGGTGACCACACCACTCTGAGCACGATTCCGGCTGATGAACGCGGCCGCCAGCGCCTGATCATAAAGGAAGAAGGCATATTGGCCGGCGTGGAAGTGGCCCGTAAGGTCTTTGCTAAATTTGATCCTGAATTGCAGATGACTGTCCATATCCACGACGGTGCCCGCGTGAAGCCCGGCGATGTGGCTTTTGAAGTGGAAGGCCGTGTGCAGTCGCTCTTACAGACAGAACGTATCATGCTCAACATCATGCAGCGCATGAGCGGTATAGCCACGACTACAGCCCGTTATCAGAAAGAGTTGGAAGGTCTGAATACGAAAGTGATAGATACGCGCAAGACCATGCCCGGCATGCGAATTCTCGACAAGGAGGCTGTGGCTATCGGCGGCGGCGGCAATCATCGTATAGGCCTTTTCGATATGATCCTTATCAAGGACAATCATGTGGATTTTGCCGGCGGCATAGCTCAGGCTGTGTCGGCTGCCAAGGATTATTGCCGTCGTACCGGCCGTGATCTGAAAATAGAAGTGGAAGTGCGTGACACAGATGAAATACGTCAGGCTCTGGCTGCCGATGTAGACCGTATAATGCTTGACAATTTCTCGCCTGAGCGCACTGCCGAAGCGGTGAAGTTGATCAATGGCGCCACAGAGGTCGAATCGTCAGGAGGAATCACACTCGCTACTTTGCGTGCCTATGGTGAGTGCGGCGTGGATTTTATATCCGTCGGCGCATTGACTCATTCGGTCAAAGGGCTTGACATGAGTTTCAAGGCCTGCTGAACGGTCCCGATTAAAAGAACTTTGGCAGGATTTGTGCTGTTGTTGGCACAAATCCTGTTTTTACATCTGTTTGATCAGCGACAGCCCGTGTGTGAAATACGGGCGTGAATATTCTTCAGGCCGGAGTATGGTTCCGTCGGAGATCACCACATCTACATCCATCGGCACCGAGCCGTTGTTTTTGCTTTGTGGTGTGCGGCCAAGAGAGCGTTCAAATTCCTTTGCTTTCAGATTCATTTCTTCGGCCGACAGTGACGACTGAACGCATGCCACCATGTTGAAATAGTCGGGGGCGTTTCCGCTCCATGCCTTGGTTGCATATATTCCGGAAACTGTGATTTGTCCGAATTCTCTGTCGAGCCATTGCAAGGCTTCTGCCATTTTGCCGGCTTTGTCTGGAGTGTTGGACCCAATGCTGAGTATATAGTGACTCATCTGTCTTGATCCACGCCTTTGAGAGTCAGTGCTATACGGTTGCGCTCGGTATCCACTTCCAGAACTTTAACTTTCACGTGCTGGCCTATGCCCACGACCTGCGATGGCGAAGTGATGAAACTGTCGGACATCTGGGAGATGTGCAGCAGTCCGTTTTCCTTTATTCCGAGATCGACAAAAGCGCCGAATGCCGTCAGATTGTTGACCTTTCCGCCTATAATCATCCCGGGTTTCAGATCACGTATGCTCATGAGCGACTCGTCGAAATGCGGAGTCTCCACATCGCCGCGCGGATCGCGCCCCGGTTTTTCCAGTTCTTCCAGCACAAGGTGCAGGGTGGGGAGACCCACTGTCTTGTTCAGGTAATTTTCGGGATCAACCGATTCAAGCAGCCGCGGATTGCTGATAAGTCCGTTGACGGAAGTGTTGAGGTCTTCTGCGATCTTGGTGACCAGTCCGTATGATTCCGGATGGATTGCTGTGTTGTCAAGCGGATTTCCAGCATCTGGAATTCTGAGGAATCCCGCACATTGCTGAAATGCCTTTTCTCCCATTCTCGGCACGTTCATCAGTTCTTTTCTGGAACGGAAATTACCGTTTTCAGTCCGGTAGTCCACAATGTTCTTTGCCAATGTGGGGCCTATGCCGCTCACATATCCCAGAAGGGACCGTGATGCCGTGTTGATGTTCACTCCCACGGAATTCACACAGGATTCGACTGTAAAATTCAATGCTTCTTTGAGTCGGTTCTGGTCCACATCGTGCTGATATTGTCCGACACCTATGCTTTTCGGGTCGATTTTCACAAGCTCGGCCAGAGGATCTATCAATCTGCGGCCTATTGACACCGCTCCTCTCACAGTCACATCCTGATCAGGCATTTCCTCACGCGCTATATCGGATGCGGAGTAGACGGATGCTCCGTCCTCGTTGACCATCACGATCTGTATCTGTCGGGGATAACGTAGGTGGGACAGAAACTGTTCTGTTTCGCGTCCTGCCGTGCCGCTTCCCACCGCAATTACATCTATGCTGAATTCATCAACCATAGAACATACGGTATATGTGGCTCCGTGTATATCCTTTTTAGGTGCTGTCGGGTAGATGACATTGTGTGCAAGCAAATGGCCGCGTTCGTCCAGACAAACTACTTTGCAACCGGTTCTGAAGCCAGGATCTATGGCCATCACACGTTTTCCGAACATTGGCGGAGCAAGCAGCAGCTGGCGCACATTGTCGGCAAACAGAGCTATGGCAGCCGTATCGGCCTTTTCTTTTGCCGCGGCACACATCTCGTTTTCAATTGATGGTCGTATGAGTCGGCGGTAGCCGTCTTTCACTGCAGAGCGGACCAATGACGCGCATTCGTCCGTCGCTCCTGGTCTGACAAAAAATCGGCCGAGACGCTCGATCATCTCCTCATCGTCGATCGACACGGTCACTTTCAGTATCCCGGCGTCCTCTCCGCGCCGCATTGCAAGATAGCGGTGTGAGGCGCATGTGCGCAACGGTTGCGAGAAGTCATAGTAATTCGTGTAGAGTCCATCCGGATCCTCGGCTTTGCTGTTGCGCGAGGAGCAGATGATGGCATTGCGCATATATCGTGAGCGCACTATATTTCTTGCCTTTTCATTCTCGCTTATCCATTCGGCTATTATATCCATGGCGCCTGCCGTTGCTTCGGCTGTATCGGCCACGGAATTTGACATCCCCACATATTTTGCGGCAGCTTTTTCCACCTGGGGCAGATTCTGTGCCATGATCTGTCGTGCAAGAGGTTCAAGGCCTTTTTCACGAGCCATTTCGGCTTTTGTGCGTCTTTTGGGCTTGAATGGCAGATATATGTCTTCCAACACGGCCGGATCCAGAGTATGCTCTATGCGGTCGGCAAGCTCCGGAGTCATGGCTCCTGCATCTTTTATCACTGATACGACATACTCACGACGTTTCAGATATTCTCTCAGGGATTCGAGCCTGAGCTGTATGGATCTGATCTGGGACTCGTCGAGTTCGCCGGTGGCTTCTTTTCTGTAACGTGCTATGAACGGCACGGTGGCGCCTTCGTCAAGCAGTTTGATTGTAGCGTTCACCGATTTTCGTGGCAGATTCAGCTCTTCGCCTATAATGGAGGGGACGTCAGTGGATGGTAGTCTCACAGGGTGTTATTTGTGTCGTGATTTTAATGTTATGATTGTGATTTCCGGGGTGGCTCCGAGTCTCATCGGTATCCCCACGGTGCCGGCGCCGATATTCACATACAGCGGCCGGCGCCCGTCGGCGCTGTCATATCGTCCAGCCCATGTGCTGTAGCGCCACACGGCCGGACTCGCTCCCATTATCTCCATCTGCATGGCGTGCGTATGCCCGCTTAGAGTCAGGTCCATTTTCATGGAATCCGCCGGTGCTATCTCGGCGATCCAATGTGCCGGATTGTGAGTCAGCAGGATTTTCACCACGGAATCTCCGGGAGTGGGGTAGGCTTCCGTCAGGTTGCCATGTGTCGGAAATGGCGGGTCTCCCCAGTTTTCCACTCCCACTATGGCTATGGAGTCGCCGGGCGTGTCGCCGTATATGAACGATGTGGAATTGGTGAGAAGCTCCCAGCCCATTTCAATCTGCAGGTCCATCAGCCACTCCATGTTCTGCTCTTTATGATAAGGCGTGGGGAAATTAAAATAGTCACCGTAGTCGTGATTGCCGAGTATCGAGATCACTCCGTCCTTGGCGCTGAGACGCGACAGCGGTTTCACAAACGGTGTGAGTTCGCCGGAGTGCCGGTTCACGATGTCGCCTGTAAACACTATCAGATCCGGATGCAGACTGTTGACTCTGTCTGTCAGCCGGCTTATGAATGTTGTGTCGGTGCCGAATGTGCCCACATGCAGGTCGGACAGTTGTGCGATACGGTATCCGTCGAAACTCTCCGGCAGTCTGTCTATTTCTATTTCGACTTCGTTGACCTGAATACGGTTTCTGTTGATCAGCGCGCCCCACCACATTCCGCCGAAGAGCGTTGCTGCTGCTACTACACCGGCTGTTGTGACCCATCTGATTCGTTTACGGTGAAAAAGTATGGGCAGCGATGCCAGCAGATCAAATATAATGAATAATATTTTGGGCAGATATACAGTGAAATACCCGAAGAGCATCCACATCTGCACTCTCAGCAGGCCGTCGGCATTGTCACGTTTGGGTAAAAGCAGAAACACCAGCATGTAGACCAGAAAAAATATAGTCTCCCATAGCTGAAATTTCTGGGGAAACAATCTGCGCGAACGGCGCTTTGCCAGATAAAACAGATATATGTCTGAGATAATCTGGAGCAGAAATACGCCTGTGGCTAAAAAAAACGGCAGCCTCATGAGGGCATACGTGACGATGGTTTGTTTATATCTTCAGTTTATTGCGCAAAGGATTTGCATACATGGTCAGTACCATTTTTCGCATGTAGTCCATATCTGAGGCTGTCAGATCCTTGACGTCGTCCACTTTTGCAAGCTGTGAGCCGATATATGTTTCCACTTTCTCCATATCCGACGCGGTGTACCGGTCCTTAAACCGTGATTCGCCCGTAAGCTGGTCGTAGGCTATATAGTTTATAGGATAGAGTTTGTAGTGGCTGTGTATGGCATTGTCGATGTCGGAGCATACCTGCGACACGATTGTGGCTTTGTCGGCATCCGGTGCGATGGCGTCAATATGTGGATTCATCGGCTCTGTCAGCGATAGATGCACATGGCCCTTTTGCTGCAGAAGTCCCGTTTCCATCGAAAACAGGTCGTCTCTCTGGCTCTTTTTGAATTCCGGATCACGTTTTCGCAAAAGGAATTCTCGAGCTTTCAGATAATCGTTGGGGTCATATTCATAGCTGATGGCCACAGGCATCAGATTTATGGCCTTG
>BLLX01000060.1 GCA_011959405.1 Muribaculaceae bacterium | reverse complement strand
CCGGGTCCCTTTTCAAATGTTAGATACACTTCTCCATGTCCTTGACAATCTTCACCTGCTCGGGATGGAAATTAAGCCTTCGCTCCACTGCCGGGACATCAATCTTTTCCCATTCCGACAGAGGCAGGAAGACATATTCCCTGCGGAAGCACCATACCACGATCTGGTTTTTCCAATTCCCCTTGAATACCGTTCCCTCATAGTCTTGCAGGAATTGCCGGAAGTCCTCTTCATTGTGAAAAGCGATATCAAGACTTTGGTAGAGGTTTCTCGCTTCCAGGTCTTTGTGAAGATAAAAACGGCGGTATGTCTCTGTCGTGAAATCACCATAGAGCGGTTCCGGCTCACGGTAAATCCATTGTGGGACTTTTGCCGTGAATGTAACTGATCCGTGAGCGCACGATCCGCAATGTCCCCAGTCTTTGAATGCTCCTTCCGTCCAACCGTTGAATTTCAGATCATCCGTTTTTACATGGTGGAAAGCTCCACCGCTGACGCTCAGGCGGATATTATCCGCAGATTGCCATACGAATGGGACATACGGCTGTTCGCAGATGGAAAGCAGGCCTTTCTTTTCATCCATACTGTCTATGAGTGCATTGCCGTAATAGTCCCCATGACGGCTGAGATAAATCAGCCTGTCACCGGTTTGCGGTGTGATTTCCGAGCGCGTCTGCTCTATAAGTTCGACATAACGGTTGGCCATATCCACATCCTCCTGCGTCAGCCAATGTTCATGGTCGTACAAAACATTCAGTGTCTTGAGCGTTTCAATACCGTACTTGTTCTTTGTTGCCTGTAACATGACATTGTTTTTTTGTTAGTCCGGCTTTTCGGGGCCGGAGTTCCCGTAACTACAGGCTTTAAAAGGTCGTGTTCCGTACATGCAAGGTTGGCGGGAAAAATACCGAAGCCCTCCGGGGCGAGGATGATTTTTCCACGCCACCCGGAGGGCTTGACCTTGCTTGTACGATAAGAACACGAGTTACCTTTGCCTGTGAGTTACGTGAACTCGGCTACGGTACAGATGTCATTCTTGATTTGGATTATTTTTGAAATCACCGTGAAGATTATACCCGGAAAATTCCGGTATTCAGAGGAAAAACATTATCTTTGCAGAAAGATAAAGAGTCATTTGACAGCATGAGGAATATAGTGATTCTAAACAGTTTGCATTTTTCTTATCCGTTGCCCATTCTCATGCGAGTTTCATATAATACACTGATAGTCAAACAAAATACTTCTGACTATTACAAATATAGTCATTTTAGATGAGATAGAGCCTCTTCAATTTGGGAATTTTCAAAGCTGTCAAGATATATCTGAGTGATTTTCTCAGAGCTATGGCCTAGTGATTCCGAGATTATAGAGGTTGAAACTCCAGCTCTCTTAAGAACGGTTGCAAAGGAATGACGAGCAACATAGGTAGTAAGCTTCTGAGGTAAGCACAATTCTTCTCCTATTCTCTTTAGTGCGGTGTTAACCTTAGCCAAGACTTTATGCAGTCTGTTGGCTTTTTGTACGTCAGTCTTATGGAAAGATGTGAATATCGGGAAGATATATACAGGACTAGTATCTCCATACTTGGTAATAATTTCAACCGCTTCTTTTTGCAAGGGTATGATAATCTTCTTCTTTGTCTTAGCTCTAGAATACTCCAGTTTATCCTCCTTAATGTTATCTCTAGTGAGATATGCCATGTCAATAAAGTTTATGCCTGCCGAGAAATAGGAGAAGGAGAATAAATCCACCGCAAGGATTTCCATATTTGTTTTCCCTTTGTATGCGATTACTCGCATTATATCATCCTTAGTCAAGGCTCGCTTAGCAGTCTTTGCCGACATCTTAGACACTTTATAGTTATGGAAAGGATAGCAGTCGCTCTTGATGATACCTTTCTCAATTGCCAGATTGAATATCACTCGCAAATGTCTAATCCTGGTGCCAATAGTATTAACCGCTAGTTTTTGTCTGAGCATCCATATCTCATACTTCTTAAGCCAAGAAGAATCTATATCAGAGAATGATATATCTAGAGTTCCTGCATACTTGATGAACGAATTATATGACACCTCATACATCCCTGCATATCTCAATCTTTCTTCCTCTTTAAGGAGATTGATATAGTATCGGAAGCATTCTCCGACATTATTATGCAGGTCGGTTCTAGTTTTATCGTTCTCCAGTAGGGTTGAAGCTGTAAACTCCTTTCCCTCTATCTTTTTACTAAGGATAGTCTTTTGAAGCTCAAAGAGCCTCTGTTGTATTAACAATCTTATCTCATCCCTATTGGGGCAGTTGTCATTAGGTTCATTCTTTTTGAAGTTCCACTGAGATGGTAAAATGGATATGCCAAGACTTTGGTACTTCTTCTTCCCATCTTTACAGACGCGTACCATAAGAGGGTGTTTGCCGTCACTTAGAGTTTTTGACTTGTAACACACCACTTTAACTGTTTCACTCATGAAAGTTTTGGTTTAACTCTCGGTTTAACTTTCATAGTAAAACCACGTTGTACACAAAAGAAAAAAGCAGTCAGATTTTAGTCTAACTGCTTGATTTTCAGGGTTTTATCTGTGATCCGCCTGGAATCGGTATTTCTTAACGCCTTAACAATGATTATCAGAGACTTACGCTTAATCTATTTTTACTACTCACGTAGATATCACGTCTCAAAATCAATGTTCTTCCGTGGATTTCCATATCCAACGGTGCAAAGTTACAAACATTTCCCTAAACTGCCAAACAGTAGGCGTTTATATTTGAAATTTTTATCATTTCTTGTGATTTCTGCCTTTTCCGGCAAGTGTCCGGTGTTGGGTCCTGCATTTACAAGTATATCATTCTTTGGAATTGCATGGGCGATTTGATTTTATAGAATCTCCCTCTCTATAATTTGTAGTTTTGCTTGTGAGGGTTCTTCGTAAGCGTTGCAGGCAGCAAGGTAGTTTTTCAACTCTGTGAAGTCTGTGCCATAGAGGTTGTCGCTGAACTGGTGGAGCTTGGTCATTACGTTGATATACGCCATCGGGTCTTTGTGACGGGTAAGTTTGCGCAATGCCAGAATATAATCCTCGCGGAAAACTGTCGGCACGATTATACGCGACTGGTCAGCACGTACAAGTTCGGCATTCATCATCACACGGGCGACACGTCCATTACCATCATTGAACGGATGCACCTCGCTTATCATGAACATCATGAATATAGCACGGGCGAACGGGTCGGTCAATGCAGCATAATATTTGAAGCCTTGTGATAAAGTGCCTTTTACAAGCTGATAATCCACGAACTCTGTCATCCCGGCGCGATTGTTTTTTATTTTGAAAATACCGGGATTCATATGCGGTCGTCCTTCAAGCAGTATGCTGTGGCGGTGACTGAGAATTGCAAACAACTCCTTGGGTGATGTCGGTGTTTTCATCATCTCGGCGCGGTTTGACAGCACCTTGAATGTGCCGAGAATGTCATGCGAATCCTCATCACGTCGCGGCATAGGAATACCGGAGTCAACAATCGCCTTAGCCTCGTCCACCTCAAACTCCGTCCCCTCGATATAGTTGGAAAAATAACTCTCGAAGAATGAGAATAGGCGGAAGGATTCTTCATCGGTGTTGCGGTTGTTGCGGATAGCGAAATAACGGTCTTTAATTGCGTCAAACAGGACTTCAAACAGCTCCACTCTTGTTTTGTCGAAAGGATTGCCGGCGGCAAGAGCCTTCGCCGAGTCGGTTGACAGCACTTTCGAATCGTGTGTCGAAAGCAGTGCCGATATGATATTATTTATCTTGGCAAATTCGTTCTGCATACCCAATTCCTCGGCGACAGAGCTCAATTCATCTCGATACTCATTCAGGCGGTCTTCACCTCCCGTCAGCAGTATCTGTTCCAGCTTGTTTTCAATAACACTTGTTGGCAAAATACGCGACTCGTCGCCTGACTTTCTCGACACCTGCATATTCTCCAGCATATAGCGGTATTCGCCGGATATGTGCATACCCATAAACGGAATATCGCGTGAAGTCGCTTTCGGACCTTTGACAAAGTTAAGCGTGATACCCGGCAGGTCGGTCACTCGCCTTGTTGTGGAATTGGTGAGGAAGAAATCTCCCGTCGCTGTCGGGCGCATCTCCTTCGCGCTGCGATGGCTTATGAGAGCATCCGGATAACGATACACCAGAATATCCATAAGGTTACGGCGCACGATATTCTCCAGACTGTCTATTAGATTGGTTGTATAGATTCGTGGCGCGACCTTACGCAGCTCACCATTCTTTTCCTTCTTGCTGAGCACACGGGAAATATTCGGATCAGACGAACCGAATATAATCTCTTTTTGGGTGTCAACTTTAACTGCCATACAAAAAATCACGATTAAGAGAATACAAAGGTACAAATTTTTGCGATTATAACCGCGATTTCTACAAAAAACTGCGATTATGGACGACCTAAACGTTATTGGACGCCTTTTCCGCCTTTAACAGACGGTTTATTGTTGTGGCGACACATCCGTTAAGGAATTGCGTCACCTCCTTATCATCTTTGAGGTAGATTCTGAGGTCGTGAAGAAGTGCATCAAGTGCGTTCTTGCGTAGCTGTTTCAAATCTCCGTCAACCGGTATCTGCCGACAGGTCTGCCAATAATCCGTAACGAAGTTGACCATTATATCTTTCAGCAACTCTTTGACATCTTTCGGCTGTTTCTTGAAGCTTTGCCGGGCGACAAATTCCGTCTCACCCTCAAATATGGGGCACTCGTTGACAGTGTCATACTGCGGGCCATACTGAAGGTAATCCTCAAACATACCGTGATTGACTTCGACCTCGACATACTCGGTCGGAGGTTGCGGCTTATGTTTCTTTTTCTTTGCCATACACAATCCATTTAGTTGTAATGTAGCGCAAAGGCATCCTGATACGAAATTTCTGCGCGTGTCTGATGGTTCGCAATCCAAGCCTTTTCTTTATGGCTTGTCTCTGAGATTTCTCCGGCGTTCATGTCAGCGAACAATTTGCAGACAGTCTCAACCGTGGCTATTTCCTTTTCGTCCAAGGCCGAATAGTCCGCTTCGGCGTTAATCTCAAGCTGTATGCCGCTCTGTCCGCTCGGATAGACAAATTCCTCCATTGAGATACCGGACATAGTTCCATACACAGTGCCCCATGACTCCGGAACGGGGCCATATTGCAACGCTCGATATGACAGGCCGGTTATGCCATAGCCATGTCTTTTATAATGAATGAAATCGGCATAAAACATAAGTTTGTTCATTTTTGTGACAAATGTCGAGCCGATTTTGGAGATTAACAAATGTCCGACCGCTGCAACCTTTTCCATCGAGAGCGAGCGATAGCCACTGTAAACAGACGGTTGGTTTGTCATAGCGAAATCACCATTGGCGTCATCGACTTTCCTGCGGATACGGTTGTACTCCTGTTCCGTCATATCGGCTTTGGATGCCTCGATGAAGGACAAAAACACTGTTTTCTCCCTCGCTGCAATTATTGTGCGGGCATTGGAAATGCTTGGCACTTCACCGTCCTCATACATGCGATACTGATTTATGCCGAAACCGAGAATCTGTGCCATCTTCGCGGCTGAAATACCATAGTGCTTGCGTAGCCCGGCTATTTCATCCGGGAAAGGTATTCCATGCTTGGCACGATACTGGTTGTAAACCTGAAACAGATTGGCTTCGTCAAGTTCTGTAGTGGTCCACATTTCACCGTCCTCATCAATGATACCGGTATGTATATATGTAAACTCTTCCTTGCGGAAGGTTGCGGTTCTCTCTTCCTGAAAGAATTTCTCTCCACTTGACAATACATTACTTTCCATGAGCGTCATCTTTTAGAGAGTAAGACATCGGATGTTCGGCTTTGTGAAATGATATGCAGATAGTGTGTGAATTCGGTTTGCCGAGAGTAATCTTGATATACACTTCGTTTCCCCTGACATCCTTTCCAAATACCCACATTTCGCCTTGGCTGTTCAGCACATCCACGATGGGACCTTCGGAGTAATCATAGCAATCCAGCTGCATGATGATTTCCAGTCGCTGGCTTGGGGTTATTCCAAGTTCCAGCAGACTGTTCTGATTTTTTGACCTGTCATCACGAAAACGGATGCCGAAGATTTTAACCTTCAGGCTAAAATCTTCCAAGAATTTCTCGACTTGCTCTTTTGTTATCATATTGCAAAATTACGAACTATTTTCAAATAATACAACTTTACCGTTGTATTTGTTCGTTATACCGTACTAATTCCCCATGAAAACTATTTCCGGGACAATGCCGTCGGCGGTGTTTGGAGCGAGTCCGGCACTACCGCAGACCGCATTGTCCACGTATAAGAGCCGGCTGAACACCAAGTGAAGGATCGCCTGTGCAGGTTGCGCCACAAGTGTCGCTGTACCTGCTCCGTCTATTCCTTCGCTCCGTGTTCTTAACGCCCGCTCCACATCTGTACTACAGGTTTACACCTTATTATATTTAGAGAATTCCCATCTTAGTATGTCGGTCATTCAGTGTCTCCTTAAAGGCACTTGCGGCTCAATGTTTTCCCACGACAATCGCATATATCACAGTACGGAAAGTATATTCGCTCGGAATGGATAACGTGACGGAACGGGATATTCTTTGCCTTTCGGCTGAAAAAATCTCCAGACTTCCTGGTGGTCAGCTCGTATTTTTTAAGCCGTGAGGCGAACATCCCTCTGCTTCCGTCACGCCGTGGTGTTATCGAGCGAACATACTTCATACTGCGAAATAGACGCATTGAGGTTAAAAAAAATATCGCCTTATGACACTGAATAACCGACATATTAAAAAATCGAGCTTCACACCTTCGCCAGCTCATACCGCATTAAGACGGACTGCAAAGGTGGTGGCAATCATCATCGGAGCAGTGGTCGGGTTGGTGCTTATGGTGATACTCAAACCGATATGCCGAGGTATAGGCTGGGTTATATCCCTTATCTCCGCAGTGGTGATAATCTTTTGGTTACTTACACTTTAATACAATACTGATATGGCTACTATGAATTCCAAAGGAATAGGAGACTCCGCTTATAATAGACAAGCCGGAGCCAAATCCAACAACGCTGCAATCGCAGTTATGCAGCAGATGCTCCAAGAGCGTTGCATCGTAGAACCCACATTCGCTATCAAGATGGCGAACCCATCCAAGAGTATGGAAGGTGCAGTAAATCACCTTTGCAGGACTATCCAAAAGAGCGGTCTATGCGTCGTAGATGAGAAAACCGTTGAAAATATCCTCGTAGACTACTTTGATGAGGCGAATATCGAGGATGGCGGAACACCCATCAACTGCAACATCGTGGTATCCAAGCCGGAACTTACCGAGGAAGATAAAGCCGAACTCAAAGAGCAGGCTATGGAGCAGTTCAAGCAGGAACGACTCCGAGAACTCCGCAGACAATCTCAGCCGAAGGCTCAACCCAAACCGACCGCCACCGCTCCCAAAGCCGGAGCAGAGATTGACTCAATCCCCAACCTTTTTGATGAACTCTAAACACCCCAAGACAATGAAACCCCGTAACAAAAAACAACAGCATATAGTGGATTTGAGTGGGCGACTTCGCCCGCTCACCACTCCACAAATGAATTGGGCTCTCAACTCAACAATCAATCACTACGGATACCGCCTTAAATCCGGAATGTGTACCTGTATGAAATGCGGTCACGAGTGGTTGGAGAGTCGTAACGGAATGTGCCTATGTCCCGAATGTGGCACACAACTTGAAATCAAGGACACCCAAGAGCGTGTAATCCGCGACAAGTCCTATTTCAACGTAATCACTACCATTGAAGGCTATCAGGTAATCCGTATGTTCCTGATGATAGTTGAAATGCGCAAAGGATTGAAGGCAAAGCCAGCCTTTCTTGAAATCGGCAGTTACTGGATTGACTGCAAGGGCAATACCACCGTAGTGGGATTGCAGAGAACTTTGGGATACTACATAGACAGTTTCGCCTTTGGCTCTCCATTGGAGATAAGGCGTGATAACGATGCTTTCCGACACATATCCGATGAATGGGTTTACCCTCGCATCAAGGTAACTGACACCATCAAGCGCAACGGATTCAAAGGCAGTTGCCACCATATCCACCCCGTGACACTCTTCCAAGAATTGCTGACCAACCCCAAAGCCGAGACTCTGATGAAAGCCAACGAGATGGAATTGCTCCATTATCTATGTGGCAGTCCGTTTAACTCGGATGATGTTGATTACTATTGGAACACAATCAAGATAGCCAAGCGCAACGGATACAAGTTCAAGGATGTTGGATTGTGGTTCGACTACATCAAGATGTTGGAGCAGATGGGCAGAGACATCAATTCTCCCTCTCTGATAGCACCCCAAGACCTCAAAACTGCCCACGACATATATGTGGCAAAGGTCAACCGCCAGCGCATCAAGGAGCAGAGAGAGAAAGAACGTCAGCAAGCCATTGAGGACAAAGCCAAGTTTGAGGAACTCAAATCCCGCTATTTCGGAATGGCGATGACTGACGGGGAGATTGAAATTCACTCAATCGACACCATCGACGATTACTATAAAATCGGAGAAAGTCAATCTATTTGTTGCGGTACAGCCAAATATTTTCTCAAAGAGAATACGCTGACCCTCACCGCCTACATCGGCAACAAGCAGATAGCCACCATCGAAATCTCGCTTGACGACTACCACATAATCCAATGCCGGGCATTTGCCAACGGAATATGCGAGTACACCGAGCAGATAGCCGGTATCATCAACGCCAACAAGAAGATGATAGCAGAGCGCAAAAGAGCATAGCCAGTGCCATATCAGCGATGAAGGTGGCGGAGCATAAGACCTCCGTCACCCTCATTTTTGCTAAAAATTTCGGCCGCCCAAAGGCGGCGTTGTGCAGGTAATCGTTCCGAAATTCAGCTATTTTCGTAATTTTGCATTTAGAAACTCATCAAATTCAAAGCAATACAGGAATGATTAAAGCAGAAATAGCGAGTGAAATCGCAAAGACAACCGGCATTGACAAGGCTGCGGTTGTAACCGTTATCGAACAATTCATGACCGTTGTGAAGGACAGTCTCGCACACGGCGAAAACGTGTATCTCCGTGGCTTTGGCAGCTTTATCGTCAAGCGTAGAGCCGAGAAAACAGCCCGCAACATCAGCAAGAATACCACTATAGTAATTCCCGCCCATAACATCCCGGCATTCAAACCCGCCAAAGTATTCCTTGAAGAAGTAGCAAAATAATCAATGGATAAGAAATTTGCAGTCGGGGTTCAAGTCTATCTTAAATCAGGAGGGCCCGATATGACAATTACAAAATACCCGTATTCGGAAGATGGGTCTTCTGATAAATCAAAAGCAGAATGCAGTTGGTTTGATGAAAATAGCAATTTCCACGTCCATGTTTTTCCAATTGTGGCTCTTGAATTTGTATAATCTGAATGATTGAGCGAAATGTGTTCATCTGGATAAGCCTCTATTTGCCAACTTATTTCAGCAACACATATGGCTACCTCTTCCATAAGTCCTTACAATTTTGAAACGACATCCTTCGTCAAGTAAGCACTCTGTGATTTCTTTGAAACAATCTCTGACTTGATTGAAGTTAGGGTTAATAACTTCACCCCATTCTTCCATACATTCCGCAATGAATATCGGAAGGTGGGAGTGCTTTACGCGATGGTGACGTGCCATTTTATGTGAGTCTTCAAGATTGACTACTGCTGCTGTGGAACAATTGTATTCAGGTTCATCATAATCATGCAAATCCACACAAACCACGAGTTGACCTGATATATTGAATCCGACATATATGTCCATTACTAAAGGCTGATCTTCATCAGAACTCATTATATGACAGCAGGGAGAATATAAGCTGTCGCTGATATGTTTTCCCATATTGATTAAAAGTTTACGCCCGAAACCATTGACTGTATGGCTTCGGGCTTTGGTTGTTAACTAATGTCGGCTAAGTTAAATTGTAAAGCCGACTCTCGGTCGGGAGGTCGTTGTCGGCTTTGCTACGGGTGCAGTTGCAGGTATGTCCACTTCTCGTATTTCGGTGAGGGATATATCATCCGTCAATCCCTCACTAATGACCCTGACAGCCATTGAGGGTAGTATCTCGGTCTGAATCATATTCATTACGAGACGGGCATTGCCGAAGTTTTTCTCCCGTTGTGCATAGTCGGCTTTAAGACGAGTAATCAGAGCTTTATGCGCACCGGAAGTCAGAGTATAATTGTTTTGTGAAAGATAATTCTCCGCAATCTCCATCAGCTCTGCTTCTGTGAAATCATCAAAAGTGTAGATGTTGCTGTCAGGAATACGCGACTTGAATCCGGGGTTCATATCGAACATCCGTTTCATCTCGTCGGGATACCCAGCAAGGATAAGCATCCAGTCACGGTTGGTGTCATCAGAGAGTGCCGTTAGTAGGGTCTCAATGACAAATTTGCCCGGATCACGCGGGTCATTGGGCTGATAGAGTTGATATGCTTCATCAATAAACAATATACCGCCTTGCGCTTTCTCTATGGCTTCCAAAGTTTTCTCTGACTCTGAGTTATAGTTTTGCCCAAGAAGCGAAGCTCGTTCACGTACCACTACGTGGCCTTCAGAGAGTACACCTGCCTGAAACAGCATTTTCCCTATCAGCTTCGCAACTGTTGTTTTGCCTGTGCCGGGTGAACCGAGAAACATCGAATGTAACGGCGAGATGGCTACAGGTAGTCCTTTATCAGACCGCATCTTATTGAAGCGCACCACACGCTCATATACGGCCAGTTTCTCTTTTACCGCACGAAGTCCCGTAAGATGGTCGAGCGACAGGGCCGGTTCGCATTTCACTTCGGGTGCTTCTTCCGACGAGTCTTCAACGTCCTCACTTTCGTCAGTAAGCGACGCATCTTCGTCGTATAATTCTTCGAGTTGTGAAGCGAGAAATTTGTCAATGGCATCTTCAAGAGGGTCAACTTCGAATGTGGCATCCGACTCGCCATTTCGATTAAGACGTTTGTCTACCAGAGCTTTTGCCTGATGTGAGGAATACTCGTCCATCGGCTCGATGTCACTTCCAAACCAAACACCGCGTATATCCTCGTCGCTCAAAGTGTCAAAGACGAAGCCGGCAATAGGATATTCCATACAGAGGAGTTCGGCATAAAACACTCCGTTAATTTCATCGGCTGTCTCGAAGGGACATTCAACTGTCCAGCGATTGTCCTTATAGCTGTCAAGATTGCGACAGAATGGTTCCTTGAAGAATGCCTTTACATATTTTCCATCAGGATAGTAAAGTCTTACCTCAAGTTCGGGCATCACTGCCGAAAGTCGGCAACAATTTTCGGGAGCAACGGTGAAGCGCACAAGGTATTCGTGTGCGTCTACGGTGTTAAGTGACTTGAACACATTGTCGCTCCATGAAGGGCGAATCCCTCCATCGCAAATCTGATACCACATAGTTGGGTCGCCCATTGTTGATTTGTCAAGCAGATGGATTATGCTTTCAGTAAGGGGTAGTCCTGCGTTTTCATCGCGTACCACAAGTTTATAAGTGTGGTCACTGACGATGCCCGACGTTTCAGCAGGAAAGTGGATGAAGTAGTCCTTGAAGCCATCGGCAGCAAGATTTATCCTTACTCTTTGAGTGGCCACCTCGCATCGCATAGTCATGTCTACGAGCGTCAGCGAAATGTTTCGGCGAGCACCCTTGTCGAAGCGGTTATTCCACACTTCAACCTTGACGGCAATACCGGCAAAGTTTTTGTCAACAAGGAAATCATGACGATTATCGTAGGGGAATTGTTCGATGAAAACCAGATCATCAGTTTCATCGCAGTTGTAGGTGTAGAATTGGATTATTTCTACTGATATGGGTGATTTTCTTTTCATGTTCATACAGTTTTTTGGGGGGAGCGTGATGCCACGCCCCCGGTTAATACTTCATTTTTCCTGATCTCAAAGCCGAAGGCCTACCTCCGGCGCACCAGCCAACATGTCAATGTACTCCCTGCTCCGACTGCCGGAAATATGGATGCGACAAGACGCACCACGGGCTGTCGGGGCATTTCTGCGGTTGAAAAATGTTGGTGGGGAAACTATGCACACCTCATCTCCGCGCTGCCGGGAGGGGCAGCACCGCCGAATTTGCTGTTGTCGAGATGTAGATGCTTCATAGTTGAAAATGAAGTAATTAACTGTATGAAATGAGTCGCGCCACAAAGGGTTGTTACCCATCATGGCGCAAAGTTAACAATAAATTTTGTTTTTCCAAAGCATTAATCAGAAAATCTGCGGGAAATCTGCGAAAATATAAATCCTACTCTCAACTGGCAAGTGCAAAAT
>BLLX01000059.1 GCA_011959405.1 Muribaculaceae bacterium | reverse complement strand
CTTTCACCACCAGCGTGCAGCCCCTTGTGCGTCTTGGCTGGAAGTTCTGATTCAGACACACCGATTTATCTTTACAAACCGTGGACCGCTCTGGCGCGGCCCACGGTTTTTTGATTTTGTATTTCTCCGAAAATATGTAACTTTGCGGTATCCTGACGTTTTGACCGTGTAGCATTGCAGAAACCGATGCCGGATTTGGTAAAGGCGGGCGGGAATGAATACTGAAGTAGAGGCTTCGTAGTAAAGTTTATTTTAGAGCGTTTACACGA
Organism: Muribaculaceae bacterium; assembly: GCA_011959405.1. Lineage (GTDB taxonomy): Bacteria > Bacteroidota > Bacteroidia > Bacteroidales > Muribaculaceae > UBA3263. The sequence continues at coordinate 12,382 of BLLX01000059.1, read as the reverse complement.
CGTTTGATTCTTGACTGTCTGGAATCTCGCAAATTCACAATTTCTGTCAGGGATGAAGCAACTGGTAGATGCCCATGTATGGGGCACAAAACTGGAGAAGAAAAATGCGCCGTGTGTTGGAGCGTTTTCCCGATCTGCGTGACCGTGAGACGTGGGCGTATGGCGATTCTTCTGCCGATGTCCCGTTGCTTGAGTGTGTCACGCATGGCTGTCGGGTATAAATGAAATCAGGATGTATCATTGTGATACATCCTGATTTTTTATTGTGGGTATGGATCGGTTTACTGTTGGAGAAGTTCGTGGATCGTCGCTGTGCCGGCCAGGGTCAGACGCACTGTCTCAGGGTAGATAGAGAGAGAGACATAAGGTGTTGAGATAACGTCTGAGTGAAGCACCTTGCCGTTGGCGTCGAACTGAGCCAGGTAGAGCGGTCCGCCTGCGATCTGGGAGGTTAATACGACGATCTTTTTAGCCGCAGGCACGCGGTCGAACGACATGGAGCCGGCGGTGGTGTATGTGGTGGCCGGGTTGGCGTCGAATGCCAGAAGAGCGCCCTGAGGATCGGAGCAGGCGATGTTGAGACCTATTCGCTCGGCTGATGGCGGATTCACACGGAACGTGCGAACGGACGCCCAGTTTTGTTTTGACGACGGCAGCCGGCGCAGGCGAAGGTAGCGTGAGTCGACGGGCGCGCCGGAATAGCTTACTATGTATGTCTGTTTGAGCGAATCGGTGAGCGCGGTCCATTTTTGGCCGTCGACGGAAGACTCAAGGATCACGTGGTCGAAGTAGTCCACATCGTCCACGGAGTTGCGTCCCTGATGTACGATCACCTCGTCTACTGGACGCACCATGCCGAGATCCACTCCTATCCAGTCGCCTTCTTTCTGTGAGTTGGCCGAGGTGTAGTAGGTGGTGGTGTCGTTGTCGAGCATAAGATTGGCCAGAGTGGTGCGCAGATTGGGGTACGTGCCGGCGCCGTGGTAGATGGTGGGCATGGTGCCGCTGAGCTTTGTGTAGAAGTCCACGAGCATGCCGTCCATGGCGTTCTCATAGAACGGATGCAGTTTCATGGTGCCTGACTTGTGGGCTTCATAGGCCTCGCGGTCGGCTTTGGTCATGAGATTTTCCACGTAGCGGCTCCAGAAAATGGAGTCATTGTCTTGCTCGAATGTTTTGATCAGGTCGAGAGTGCGCAGTCCGCGCTGGCCTATTTTGCCGAATTCCGTGAGCCAGGGTTTGAGTTCCGACAGGAGCAGTTTGTTGTCCATGCCGGCGTTCATATCCTCGGGCACGCGTGTGATTCTTGCGAATTCCTCGCGCAGTTTTTCGAATTGTGCCGGGGTGTAGTCGTTGTAGGGGAAGGTGACCGTTTCCCATGATTCGTCGCGGCGGTATCCGGTTTCTGTGTCGGAGGAGTGTATGGCAAATGTGCGGTAGGCGTCAGCCGCGCGGGGAGCGAGTTCGCGCAGTCCGCGTTCCCAATTGTCGATGGGGTTGTAGGCGGAGGTATTCCAGCAATAGTCGGCCACGCCGTACAGCGCGAGTTTGGACGCTTCGCCATGTTCCATCGGGTTGCTTTCGATGCCCGACACCTGATCGGGGGTGAGTGTGGTGTCCAGACCGTAGACCGGGCCCTGGAGGATTATGTTGCGGCAGTAGTCTGTGACGGGATAGTTCCACCAGAACAGCGCGGGACGTTTGATACGGGAATTGACGAAGTCGAGTGTCTCGGGTGTGAGATCGCTGCATACCACGGCTCCGGTCCAGAATACTTCAGCATCAGGCGTGAGATCGCGTCCATAGATGGCAAGTGGACCTTCGGGACCGGGTTTGGCCCAGAGCTGGGAGTAGTCGGTGGGGCATATCATCATTTTGGTCACGTCGCCTTTGGCATGTACAAAGTCGCGGGTGAGGTCGTTGACCAACGCGGCCTGCCGGGCGGGATCCGTGCCTATTCCTTCGATATCGTCAAAGAAGAGGGCGAACGACCGCACTCCCAGGTCGTACATCATGTCAAGCTTGCTGACCAAAGAGTCATAGTCGGCCTTGTCCCACCGGATGTCTTTGCCAGGATGTATCGCCCAGACGAAGTCAACTCGGTTGCGGCGCGAGACTTCGACGAGTTCGGATATTTCGCGGGCTTGCTCTGCAGGGTAGGGCTGGCGCCAGTGCGGCGAGGAGTGATAAGGGTCGTCCTTGGGGCCGTAGATGTAGTTGTTCATCTTGTGACGGCCGTAGAAGTCGATGAGCGACAGGCGCACCTGATGGCTCCACGGAGTGCCGTAGAAGCCCTCGACCACACCGCGGTTGGGCATATCGGGCCAGTCGGTCACGGTCATTGCCATCAGCGAAGTGTCGTTCTGCTCCAGCAACTGGCGCAGGGTCTGGAGACCGTAGAATGCGCCGCGTTCGTCAAAACCGGTGATTTCCACCCCTTTGTCGGATATGGACAGACTGTATGCACCGGTCACTGGCTTTACGCCTGCCTTCAACGCCTGTTTCTTGCCGAAGTCGATAGTGAGCGGACATGCTTTTTTCCCTTTGGATATGTTGAGGAAGTCCAGATCTCCGGCAAATGCCTTTTTCTTGTCTTTGACTTTGAAGCCGTTGCCGGTATGAACGGTGGTTTTTGTGTCCACGTTCATGGAATGAGGAGTGGGGTTGACAGCCGGAATTCCTTTTCGGTCGATCTTGTGGCCCGGAACTTTGTTGAATTCCTGGATTTCGGAGCGTTGCGACGAAAGGTCGAATTCCTGTGCGGAAACCGTGACGGCGCATGACGCTGCCAGTGCAAGCATTATGTGCTTTAGTGGAATCATAATGAAAAACAGTTGATATTAGATGTTGTTTACATAACAAAAATACACAAAAAAAGAGAAACCTGCAAGATTGTAAGTTTCTCTGATTTGTAGCGAATCCGGGACTCGAACCCGGGTTTCCGCCGTGAGAGGGCGGCGTGCTAGGCCACTACACTAAATCGCCGTCGCATTTATTAACGGTGCAAAGTTAAGGATAAAATTTCATCCATGCAACATTTTGCTGTAATTTTTCAAATTTTGACTACTTTGGCACCCGCATTTTTAAATTGCGGCATGGCCATGCCTACTCCGGCGCCAATAAATGTCGGGTCGCAGACCACATATTTTTTACCGTTGACCGACAGATAGTCGCCCTGCACGGCTGAGTTGAATTTTACGGCCGTGGCCATGTGGTTGGGATACTCCACCAGCACGGCTTCGAGTCCGAGGAGTTTTCTGACAAGATACAGGTAGAGTACCGACCGGTCCTCGCAGTCGCACTGCGGGTAGTAGAATAGTTCCTCTACGAAAAACGGTTTCTCGTAGCCGAACTGGGCATCGTCGGTGGCATAGTCGAACGCATGCTGTACATAGTCAAGCAGTACGGCGGCCGCTTCCAGTTCGCTTTTACCTGCTATTGCCGGACGGAGTGCGCCCAGCAGCCCGGTCTCGAATTCCGGGTCGACTGATGCGGTTGCATAGACGCTGTAGGCACATTGCGGCAGGCGGCTATAGAATCCGATCAGTTCTTTTGGTACCGGAGTCGTGGCCGATAATGCCGCCGACTTGCCGGAACCGGTGCGTGTGTATGTTTTTCCTGTCTTATTGAAAACGGGCATCGAGACCAGGTGCATGTCCACAGTTCTTTTTGCGGAGGGCGACTCTTTTTCGCACATGCGGAAGGCGTAGGGGGATCTGGCGTCCGGATCGTAGTATTTGGTGCCGTTGATGTCGACGAACACCACTCCGTACAGTTCGCAGTTCGGAGCAAAATAAAGGGTAAGACGTTTTTCGGCCGGGATTATGGCCACACGGGATTTATATCCGAGTTGGTTGAGCAGAAACTGGCGCAGCACTTTGCTTTCGTTGGGACCGGCGTATTTTTCCGACAGGTCTTTGATGAAGAGGAATGTGGCCCAGTCGTTGTTCAGCCCGTTGCCGCGCAGGGTCTGCAGTTCGGCAACGAGTGGCTTGTAGTCTGTGGCAAACAATGCTTCATAGGCATCGGCAATGCTTTTTTCGTTGAGCGAGTTTAGTTTTACCGATCCTTTCATGGCGTTGCTTACATGGTATGTGATGCCGCCGAATGTGATGGGACTGCGGCCTGCGCCGGGAGACTGGAGCGGATGTGGCTGACGGGGGGCCGGAGCCGGAACCGGAACCGCCGGTTTTGCTTTCTCCGGGGTTTGTTCTGACGGTATGGTTTCCCGCTGTGGTTGCTGCGGCTGCTGCGGTTTTTGTGGCTCGTCGTTCCGCTGTGGTTGTTGCGGACGGGGTTGAGGTTTCGGTTTAGGAGTTTGTCCGGCCGGTTTGGTTGGCCTGGGCTTTTCCGTAGTGATGGTCTGCTGCGGAGTCTTGCCCCCTTGTGACCTGGCTCCCTGACGGCTCTGGCTGGTGGTCAGGTCCAGAATTTCGTCGATTTCCAGCTGGCGGGGCGTGTCGTCCTGCGGTTGCGACGGGTCTGTCGCCGGAGTGTACAGAGGCTGGGTTTCCGGCTCGGGCATGGTGCGCTGTTCCTGTGGCTCCGAGGCCTGATACTTTTTCCAGGGATTGCGCATGAAGTTGATGAAATCGCGGTTAGCTTCGTCGATAAAGCTGTTGAAGTCCGTCAGGGCATCGCTCATGAAAGAGTCGAAATCGCCCATGTCGTCGGGACGAGAACTTGCAGGAACCGTACACAGTGCGGTGGCGGAGACGAGAAGTGCTAACGTTTTTTTCATCAGTGCGGATTTAAGAGTTGGGTGAAAGAATGGGGCGGATCTGCGGGAAAACACTCCGCCCCATGGTTTTTATTTAGTATTCTTCGGGTTCTACGGGTTCGCCGATGAAATCCTCGGCATGTTCAGACAGGCTGCCGAGCTGTGCCCGTTCCTGGGCTATGCGTCCGGCTTCCTCGCGGGCTTTGCGGGCTTTGACTTCGTCAATGGACATGAACACGTTGAATTCCTTTGCGCCGTTCGAAGTGGTGCGCACCAATGCGAAGTGCTCTTTGACGAGTCCCGATAGTTTTGTGTTGACTGCGGCTTCGTAAGCAGCACCGAATTTTTCGATCTCTTCCGGAGTGGTGGTGTGGGAATCAGCGGCCAGGACGGACTTCATCTTACCCACGATCTGAGCCTTTGCTCGGGTGGCATAGCTTGCTATGCCGGAATGGATGGCGTTTTCACGTCCGATTTTGTTGCTGCGGCCTATTGCAATGCCGGTGATGGGAATGCGGTTTTCTTCATCGGATTCGATATATGTGCGGTATTTGATCATCGCATATTCCATGGTCGATGTGCTTGCCAGTGGTTCCCAACCGGCTTTTTTCAGCTCTTTGCAGCGTTTTTTTGAGTCTTTCTCCACTGCTTTTGTCTGAGATTTGGAGAGAGTGGCGGTCTGTGCCGCGATATGGCTTTGTACGGGGCAGACTACTGTCGCTGCCAGAAGAGCCAGAATTGTCAGGATTTTTTTCATTACGAGTGTAAGTTGAGATTTTGATTGTTGTTGTGATGTATGTAGAAGAAAAAGTGCTTATTCCCAGTCGCATGAGTAGGGCAACGAGAGCCTGATGCGCTCTACGGCCTGCGTGACGGGGTTAACCACGGTTATCGTGCCGTTGGCTACGTGCAATGTGGATTTGCTTACGGCGGGTACTCGGTATGTGCCTTCGGCCAGCGCGTTGATCTGGATCAGGCCGCGGGTTGAATATATGCCGTCGATATTGTCGAAGATCACGGGAGTGCTGATTCCGGGAATGTTCAGTTCGATGGATTTTAGCCCGAAAGCAGTGGTGCCACGGTTGTTGAGCGTGAGCCTTACGGATATGTTGCCTATGGTCCTGGATGCCGCATCGATGGAGTCTGCCGAAAGGACGATCTGTCCCTGCGGCACCACGGAGAATTTTTCGTTTTGCTGACCGGAGTTTAAGCCGTTGAGTGAGAATCGGCGTGTGAGTTTGCGCGAGTCGATGCGTGCGGTGACTTCGATATAGTTTTCCTCGTCGGGAAGGCAGTCGCTGCTGTCGAAGGTGATCACAGATGCGCCGTCGTCGATGTCGACCTGCAGATCGGACGCGCAGTTTGATTTGACAGTCACCGGAGCGTGGTGGCGGAAGCGTCGGCCTGCGATCGTGAATCCTACATTAAGTTCATTGCCGGATGTGAATGATCCGGTAAGAGCTATGGATTTAGGCAGTTCTTTGTAGCTTGCTGTAAGTCCGCGGACCTTGGCGCTGCGCACATCGTCGAAATAGTATTTCGACAGAGCGTCGAGAGTGGTGAGTGCGTCGCGTATCCCCTCCATACTGTCGACGGTGTCGTAGCCGGATTCGATTTCCTCGAGTTCTCTGTCCTTGCCGGCATCGTATTCCTCGAATTCGGCCACGAGCCGCTGCTGTTCGGCGCGGGAAAACGGATATTTCACGAAATATTCGTAGTAGTCGGTTTTCGTGTCTTTGTCACGGACCTTCACCCAATATACATCTTCGGCTTTCGACAGGGATATGCCTTTGAGAAACGGCAGGTTGGCGCCGCGTATGGCCGTGGAGCTTGAATAGCTGTCGGACGATTCCACTTCGCCGTTCACCACCACCTCGCTGCTGACATTCGAGCGGTTCACGCTTACGTTGCGAGCCACAGACAGTATCATCTGCGAGGTGATCTCCTGCTCGGCAAGCGAACGGGCTTCGGCTATGGTGGGAGCCTGAACGGCCGCTACGATGTAGCCTTCGGTGGCTGAAGCTATCCATTCCGGAGTCTTTTTTGTGCTGCGTTCCAGAACTTTGGTCTCGCCGCGTGCTACTGACGGACAGCAGAGTGCGGCTATCGCGGCAATCAGAATGCAGGTGCGTTTGATGATCAGTCCCATTGTACAGGCAGATTGTAGATGGACACGTTGTAGTTGCCGAACACTATTTTCATAAAGGAGAATGAGGAGACAGACGGACTCACATTGTTGACTGTGAACTCGATTTTGACCGGTACCTGCTGCGGGATGTTGATATAGGAAGCATATCGGCCGCGTGTGGAGAGATTGTTTCGCGGGCATTCTTCACCGTTGGAGTCGAAAGCCTGATCAAGTTGCATGTATACCTCCTTGGCGTTGATTTTGAGGTTTTTCATTTCGCCAAGAATTTTAACCTGGTCGCCGTTGCTCAGCCCCAGACACGATATGATCTTGAAATCGAATTCGTCGGGGTCGCTCAGCTTGATGGTAGTCTGCTGTTCCGGTTCTGCCGCGGGGGCAGGGGTGGCGGCAGGTTCCGGTTCTGGCATTGGCTCAGGTTCCGGTGTCGGAGCTGGCGTGGGGACGGGCACAGGTACATGTACGGGGACCGGCACTTCGCGTTCCACATATACGGTGTCGGGGCTCACCGCGGCCGGAGGTGTGTCGGCGGGAGTGCCGGAGAGTTCGGCCAACAGCATCCGGGCCGTTTCGTAGCAGTCCACTTCCGCCGGCACGGAGCCAAGGCATGCCGCGGCTTCGTCGGGGTGTCCGCTGTCGGCAAGCTGCTGAGCGCGCTGCAGGATGGTGGCACAGTTTGTGGCGTAATGGTCAGACACTTTTTCGCGTGATTTGCGTATGAATCGCACATAGACAGGATCTGACGGCTTGATGCCGGTGGCCATGGCTTTCATCGCGCTTTTTTTACCGCCTACGGCACTTCCTGTCAGAGGTATGGTTGACGAGAAAAAGACTGTGCCGTCTATGTGGTTGACAGCCGTAAGCGTCAGTTCTGCCTTGATACGGCCTACTTCCTGCATGAGACCTTCGGATTCGACGGCTTCACCTACAGCCAGTGTCGGAATTACGGCCAGAGCGTTGGACTCGCCGTCGCTCAGGGCCGAAGTGCGGTTGAGAGCCTGACGCAGTTTCCCGTCTATGGCGGTTGCCACTTCCGCTGGGATCTCGTCAGATTCCAGCGGCATGAGGGCGAAACGGATATTGTCGCCGACGCTTTGGGCCATGGCAGGGAGTGCCGTGGCTAAAGTGAGCAGCATGCTTGTGAATAGCTGTTTCATTTGATAGTGGTGTTTGGTCATTCGACGATTACCAGAATTTTCTGGCCCATTGATGTGACTTTGGGCTTGTATTCATCGCCGAGCTGTGTGCGGAGGAATTTACGGAAGTCTCCGCCGAAGTTGGACAGAGTGTAGGACCGGTTCTTCTCTGCGTCCCACAATGGCACGTTGATGCGTATGCTTATGTATTTGTCGGTGCTCTGGCTCATGTCGTAGTTGCTCTGATAGGCATTGGCGCGCAGCCATTCATCGAGGGCGTCTTTGAAAAATTCGCCGCTTGCGGGTGAGTCGGAGTCGAAGTCCCAGTCGCTCACAGCTTCCGAAAGGTTCAGTTCCATGTTGACCTCACGACCTTTCTTTATCATATCCTCAAACGAGGAACTGAGCTGGGAAAAGAAGTCGGCGGTGATTTTCTTGACGGCATAGTCCGACAGCCTCATGGAGTCGCGCGTGTGGTAGTAGCCGCTGGCAAAGGCCTTGGTGGCAAGCCGTCCGGCTGTCTGTTTCTCCACTGCGCGGAGATTGAGGGTGACCTCGCTCTTTCCGGAAGCGTCGGTGATCATGTCCACATCCACGGTCACGACGATGTCGCCGGGCAGTTGTTGGACAAACATGGTGGCGTTGTCGGTCTGGGCGCCGTCGCGCAGCATGGATGAGTTTTTGGAGTTCTGGAGCTGGCTGATGAAGTCGCGGGTCTTGTATCCGCGTTTCTGGAACTCTTCGGCCACACGGTCGATGGTGTAACGTACCATATCGCTGCTTTCGGCAATGGCGCGCATGGACTCGAAGCTGTAGCCCGTGGTGGCATTGACGTCTGGCACCACTACTATGGTGGGGTTAAGTGACGCTGTGGCGTTGACGACTTTAGCATCGCTCCATCCGGGATTAAGCGTGAGCTTATTGCGTTCGAGTTCCGATTTCAGGGTCTTGAGATTGACGGATATACGCACATGAGCGATGGTGTTGCCGCGTATTTTTTCTGTTTTTTCAGTTTTGGGCCGTGTCGTCAGATAGTTCAGATAGCGGTTTTCCTGAAAGAAACGGTAGTCATAGTCCTTGGTTTCGCCCGAGATCATGGACACGCCGGATTTCAGACCGTCAATGCCGGAATGAAACAGGGCGTTGAATGCAGAGCGCAGGGCCTGCTCTTCGGCTTCTTTCTTTTTCTGAGCCGATGCCGTGGAGTTGAGTGTCACCACATCGCCGTCTATACTTACAAGTGTCACATTATCGGAATAATTCTGAGCGTCGGCGCCGACGCTCAGAATTATTCCGATAAGAAACAACAGTAAATGTTTCCACATGGTAGGATGTTGATTTACAGATTATGAAATTAGATAGAGAAGCCTGCGCGCTCTTTCTTGGGAATGGATTTGACAATGATTGTCTGTCCGGCATCCATTGCCTTTTTGAGTTCTTTGCCGCCTTTTTTCACTTCGGCAAGAGAGATATCGCCGCCTTCTACGGATTTCACTTCAGCTTCGCCGATGACACCGTGCGATGTGCGTCCTGCGATCTTGCGCTCCACACAGATGGAGAATTTGTTGCCTTTGACAACGCCGGCGTCAGATCCTACGCTGATATATACGGATTTGAACTCGTCTTTTTTCTCTTCGGCTTTGTCGAGAATGGTGCCCATAATGGGGAATGCCTCTTCAATAAAGCTTTTCACACCGCGTTTTGCGGTCTGGCATACTTTCATCACCGCTTCGTCGGGCGTGTCTGAAGTCTGGAGGTTGAGGATTTCGTCGCCGGCCTTGATGGTTTTGGTGCTTATGATCTTGCCGTTGGTGGGATTGATGGCTTTAAGGGTGTAGTTGATCACGGCATCATAGTAGACGGAACCTTCTTTCGTTACGTGGCGTGCTACGGTCAGAGCGGTGATGCGTCCCTGAATCAGGGCATTGGCGCCCTCTTCTTTCATTGCAGCCAAACGCTCCATGTCATCTCCGTCGGAAAGATCACCGGTTTCGCGGCGGCTTCTTTCCTGTGCGAGTGCGCTTTTGGAGTCCACGTCGATGAGGTTGACACGGTTGGTCTCGTTGATGGCATCTATCACATAGCCGCGGAGTTGCTCTGCAGTGTTGGAGTCCACGTCGGAGGGACGCCAGAAATAGTCGATGAATACGTTGGATTTGCCGGTGGTTTCCTGTGCACTGATGCTGTCTGCTCCGAATGCTCCCATGGTAAGGCAGATTGCAATGCAAATTTGTTTGAAGGTCATCATAGTTAGGAGGTAATGATTGGTTTAAGTTAAATTTCGCTGCAAATATACGGCAAACTATGCAAATTACCCCCCCCGATAGTTAATAATTGTTAATGAATGCAAATGCCGATTAAACAACATGATTCTCTGATCCTAAATAAGGCTATAAAAATAAGTCACCTGTGTCATATCTGACACAAGTGACTCTGATGTGGCTGGGACAGCCGGACTGTAAGCCGGGTTATGTCGGTCGCCGGGATTATCGCACGGGCGAATCCCGGTGCCGGCCCGTCATTTATCTGAGCGGCGTGTTGCCACGGCGCGCTTAAGCAGTCTACCCCCCGGCAGCGGGCGAGCAACCCTTAATTGCCGGTATACTTGACCTTGCAACCCATAAGGCGTGCGGCCGCCAATGTCGCCATCGGCGCCGGTGAGCTCTTGCCTCACCTTTTCACCCTTGCCTGAAGTCCGCAGAGCGGATTCCGGCGGTTATTTTCTGTCACGCTACTCTGCCGTTATGTGCTTTCGGCGGCTTTCCGTTAAAAAGTATGGCGCTCTGTGTTGCCCGGACTTTCCTCACGTCACCTGAAAATGGCGCCGCGCGACGAGCCGTCCGGCAGTCCCAGAAGTTTTATAGTTTATAGTTTATAGTTTATAGTTAGGAGTCGGGAGTGGATTAGTAGTTTCTGGCGAAGATCACACGGCGGTGCGACGGGCGGCCGGTGAGCATGTCCACGCCTTCTTCCTCGGGAGCATTGAGAGGAATGCACCGGATGGTTGCTTTGGTCTCTTCCTTGATGCGTTCTTCGGTTTCGGGCGTTCCGTCCCAATGCGCGAGGATGAAGCCTCCGCGTTCGAGTGCAGCTTTGAAGTCTTCGTAGGTGTCGACTTTCACGGTCATTTCCTCGCGGTGCCGGAGCGCCTTGTTGTAGATGTTGGTCTGGATTTCTTCGAGCAGGGCAGGTATGCGTTCGGTGATGGAGTCGAGTGCGTCGACTTCTTTTTCCAGAGTGTCGCGACGCATCACTTCTACGGTGCCGTTGGCTATGTCGCGTGTGCCGATAGCCAGACGTACGGGCACACCTTTGAGCTCATAGTCTGCGAATTTGAATCCGGGACGGCGGTTGTCGGCATCGTCGTATTTGACGCTTATGCCTTTGGCTCTCAGGGCGTCGATTATGGGATTTACGTGTGCGGAGATCTCGGCCAGCTGTTCGTCATTTTTGTAGATAGGCACGATCACTACCTGGATCGGGGCAAGGTGCGGAGGAAGCACCAGACCGTTGTCGTCGCTGTGGGTCATGATCAGGGCGCCCATCAGTCGGGTCGACACACCCCATGATGTGGCCCATACGTATTCGAGCTGGTTCTGTTTGTTGACAAATTTCACATCAAACGCCTTGGCGAAGTTCTGGCCAAGGAAGTGGGAGGTGCCGCTCTGCAGGGCTTTGCCGTCCTGCATCATCGCTTCGATGGTGTAGGTCTCGATGGCGCCGGCAAAGCGTTCGTTGGCAGTCTTGACGCCTTTAACCACGGGCACTGCCATGTATTTCTCGGCAAAATCCGAGTATACGTTAAGCATCTTCACGGCTTCGGCCTGAGCCTCTTCGGAGGTGGCATGGGCCGTGTGGCCTTCCTGCCAGAGGAATTCGGCCGTGCGCAGGAACATGCGTGTGCGCATTTCCCACCGCATCACGTTAGCCCACTGGTTGACCAGAATAGGCAGGTCGCGGTAGGATGTGATCCAATTCTTATATGTGTTCCAGATGATGGTTTCGGATGTGGGGCGTATGATCAGTTCCTCTTCGAGACGGGCATCGGGGTCGACCACCACGCCGGATCCGTCGGGGGCGTTTTTAAGACGGTGGTGTGTCACCACGGCGCATTCTTTGGCAAATCCTTCCACGTGTTCGGCTTCGCGCGAGAGGAATGATTTGGGGATGAGAAGCGGGAAGTAAGCGTTGACATGACCGGTTTCCTTGAACATGCGGTCGAGCTGCTGCTGCATTTTTTCCCAGATAGCATAGCCGTAAGGCTTGATTACCATACATCCGCGCACTGCCGACTGCTCGGCAAGGTCGGCTTTGATGACCAGGTCGTTATACCACTGCGAGTAATTGTCGGCCCGCTTGGTGAGGTCTTTGAGTTCTACT
>BLLX01000058.1 GCA_011959405.1 Muribaculaceae bacterium | reverse complement strand
TGGGGGGCGTGTGGTCGCAAGTTCGAATCTTGTCACCCCGACAATTTTAAAGGTAACGGGTGTAACCAATCAGGTTACACCCGTTTTTATTATCTCAATTGAGCCTATTAGGTTTTTCTTTTTATATTTTTATAATAATGGGGTGTGGCGGTGCGTTGATATATATAAATCAAATGCGATGAAACAATGAAAAAAAGGTTGGTGATTCTAATGTCCGTTATTTTAATGGCGGTTTCACTTCAGGCTCAATGGAATTTCGGTGTAAAGGCCGGTATTAATTTTGCCAATGTCAATCCTACGGAGCTTTATGGCAAAACCCAGATGAGTATTGGCCCTATGGCTGGAGCCGTTGTTGGTTATACGATAAGTGATTGGATTGACATTCAGGCTGAACCTGCGTATTCCCGCAAAGGTTACAAGGATAAGGATCTGGTGGTCATGAGCGGGGTAGACGGTGTGGATGCTCAAAAGTTCGGCCTGACAGTTACCGCAGATTATGTAGAGTTGCCTTTGTTGGTCAAGTTTTACCCGTTCCAGAACATCGGTATAAATGTTCAGGCCGGCCCGAATGTCGGTCTGTTGATAAACCGCAGCTATAAAGTGGGCAAAGACAAGGATTTTGACATGCCGTTTAACGGATCTGGAGACGAACGTTTTAAATTCGGCATGGACTTCGGTATAGGCTATACGGCTTCGAGGGGCATGTTTATAGACCTGCGCTATAATCTTGGTCTGACCAACAGCTATAAGGATTTGAAATGTTTTCAGGATCGTACGTTTGCGATCCAGATAGGATATATGTTCTGAACATGAAAATTCTTCTGATGGCCGTAGGCCGTACCACATCCGAAATAATGCGCCGAGGCATTGATCTTTACAAGGATCGGTTGAAATATTACGACGCTCCTGTGGAGATTAAGATAATAGAGGATATAAAGGGCGCCAAATCTCTGACGCAGCAGCGTCAGAAAGAACTTGAGGGGGAGTCGATCTTGCGGAATGTGACTCCGTCTGACCGTGTGGTGCTGCTGGATGAAAACGGGCGTGAATTTACATCGCGTGAATTTGCCGCATTTGTAGACAAGCAGATGGTTAGCGGGGTGAAACGGCTGGTGTTTGTAGTCGGCGGACCTTATGGGTTCAGCGATGCAGTCTATGCGCGCGCTGACTCCAAACTGTCGCTTTCCCGCATGACGTTCAACCATGAGATGGTGCGTCTTTTTTTTATCGAACAGCTATATAGGGCCATGACCATACGCCGAGGTGAGCCTTATCATCATGACTGACAGTGGCCATTGACTGGTTTCAGCGGGTCAGTGGCAAAAGCGCCTATGCTGACGCAGGCAAAGAATCCTCCCGGACTATCCAGAGAGACAAGGCAGTATATTGCTGCAACTGAGCATACAATGGTGGTTATTGCGCAAATGGTTTTCCTTAAAATGTCTACAAACTTTATGTTTGGACGAGAGTAGGTGTCTGGATTCATGGGTGGTGGAATGTTTGTTGGTTCTGTCGCAAATGTAATCGGGTGTGTGGGCTGTTATGATGCCCTGTTGTGTTAATTAAGATGAAGCACGGCGGTTAATTCCGTTTATGTTCGCTATAGTTATTATATTATCGTAACTTTGCAGACGAATTAATACTGATAAAGAAAATAGATGACAACATTTCAAGACCTCGGAGTGCGTGAGGATCTGCTTCGCGCCATAGAGGAACTGGGTTTCGAATATCCGATGCCCGTGCAGGAAAAGGTGATACCTCACCTGCTCACGCAAGATAATGACGTGGTAGCATTGGCTCAGACCGGAACCGGAAAAACGGCAGCATTCGGATTGCCCGTATTACAGCGTATAGACACAGGATCTACTGCCACCCAAGCTCTTATAATTGCTCCCACCCGTGAACTTTGCCTTCAGATAGGCAGTGATCTGGCTGATTTCTCCAAATATATTTCGCATCTGAAAGTTTTGCCGGTCTACGGCGGATCTTCCATAATGTCGCAGATACGCGGTCTGCGCCAGGGTGCACAGATCATAGTGGCCACTCCCGGACGTCTCATAGATCTTATAGACCGCGGTGAAGTCAATCTTGCCAATGTCCATACAGTGATACTTGATGAGGCTGACGAGATGCTCAATATGGGCTTTCTGGAATCCATTGATGCGATTCTTGCCAATGTCCCGGACAATAGGAAGATGCTGATGTTTTCGGCTACAATGCCCAAGGAAATAGGAGTCATTGCCAAGAAATATATGCATGATCCGCTTGAATTTGTTATTGGCACGCGCAATTCCGGAGCCGAGAACGTGAAACATATCTACTATATGGTCAAGGCTCAGGATAAATATCTGACATTGAAACGTGTTGCTGATAACACTCCGAATATCTACGGCATCGTATTCTGCCGTACACGAAAGGAGACACAGGAAGTGGCCGATGCGCTGATACAGGACGGATACAATGCCGATTCTCTTCATGGCGATCTCTCACAGCAGCAGCGTGACATGGTCATGAAAAAATTCCGTGACCGCGTGCTGTCCATGCTTGTTGCCACGGATGTGGCTGCCAGAGGACTTGACGTGGACAACGTGTCGCATGTCATAAACTACGGCTTGCCTGACGACACAGCCATCTACACCCATCGTTCTGGCCGTACGGGTCGTGCCGGCAAGACCGGAGTTTCGGTGGCAATAATGCATTCCCGGGAAAAAGGCAAATTGCGGGAAATTGAAAAAAAAATAGGCAAGACTTTTGAGCACAAGGATGTGCCGACTCCTGACCATATAATAGAAAAACAGCTTTATAATCTGGCCGACAGACTGGAGCGCGTAGAGGTCAACGAGCAGGAAATAGGCAAATATCTCTCTGGCGTAAGCCGAAAACTCGAATGGCTCTCGGAACAGGATTTGCTCAAACGGGTTTTGTCGCTGGAGTTCAACCGCCTTCTCGATTACTATAAGGATGCGCCTGTCATTGAAAATTTATCGCCTGATAAGCCTAAGAAAAATGATCGGAAGCAGCGTGGTGAGAAACCTTCTGATGCTGAAAAGGACAGGCGTACGGCGGCACGTGGCATGGCTCGTGTATATGTTAATGTGGGCAAGCGTGACGGCTTTTATGCCGGCAATCTCATTGATATACTCAACCACGTGGTGCCTGGTCAGAGGGTCGACGTCGGGCGTATTGACCTGATGCCCGGATATTCTCTGTTTGATGTCAAAAAATCAGATGCGTCCAGGGTCGTTCAGGCATTAAAGGGTTCGGACTTCTACGGAAAGCGGATCCATTGCGAGCAGGCTGATGCCGCAAAAGATTATGCGCGCGCATCGGCACGTAAGATGCGGGAGGATGCCACTGGCGGTGGCTTTGAGGCTTTTTCCGGTCCGCGTCGTGGAGGTTCTAAAAAAATGAATCGTCATAAACGTTAACCGCGGTTATGATTTCATATAAATATAATGAAGAGATAGTGCATGTCTGCAATGACATACACTATTTTTTATTTCCGGTGAATTGTCTGCAATCCAACTTTTACACAAGTGATAGTGTTGATTTTTAAGATCAGTTACGTTAAGTTAAATAGATTACATATATCAAAATAAACTGAACTATGGATATTCTGTTTCTGTGTGTTATCATTTTCCTTTTCCTTTTGGCAGTGTTCGATCTGTCGGTCGGAGTCAGCAATGATGCGGTCAATTTCATGACGTCGGCCATCGGTTCTAAAGCCGCATCATTCAAGAGGGTGCTTATTGTGGCATCGGTCGGTGTCTTTATTGGTGCTGCCATGAGCAACGGTATGATGGATATTGCTCGTCATGGCATATTCAGGCCGGAGCACTTCTCGTTCTATGAACTGATATGTATCTTTATGGCGGTAATGGTTACCGACATTATTCTGATCGATCTGTTCAACACGCTCGGTATGCCCACATCGACGACCGTCTCCATGGTTTTCGAACTGCTTGGCGCCACATTTGTGGTCTCTCTGATAAAAATGGCCGGTGATACGGCCGGAGATCTTGGTTTCAACGATTTGATGAACACGGAAAAAGCACTGTCGGTTATCATAGGTATCTTTCTTTCGGTAGCGATTGCTTTTGTGTTCGGTACTTTGGTCCAGCTCCTTTCCCGTACGATCTTTACGTTCAACTACAAAAGCCGTCTTAAATGGAAGATAGGACTGTTTGGCGGAATCTGCGCCACTATGATCGTCTATTTCCTTCTGATAAAAGGTATCAAGGATCTTACTTTCATGACTCCTGACCTCAAACGGTGGATCGGCGACAACACTCTGTTTATCATCGGTAGTTGCTTTATATTCTTCACGCTGCTGATGCAGTTGCTTCATATCTTGCATGTCAATGTCCTGAAAGTTGTGGTTTTGATGGGCACGTTTGCTCTTGCCATGGCCTTTGCCGGCAATGACCTCGTCAATTTTATCGGTGTGCCGCTCACAGGCCTTGCGTCATATCAGGATTACATGGCTAACGGAGGAGGTGATGCCCATGGTTTTATGATGGGATCGCTTAACGGTCCGGCTGATACTTCACTGTATTTTCTGATCGGAGCCGGTGTGATCATGGTGGTGTCGCTGGCTACTTCTAAAAAGGCGCGTAATGTGACTAAAACCGAAATAGGTCTTGGCAGTCAGGCCGGAGGAGATGAGATGTTCGGATCGTCACGTATCGCACGCAGTCTGGTTCGATGGGCGCTGTCGTTTCTATCATGGATCAGAGATGTGACTCCTGTGCGTGTACGCGAATGGTTTAACCGTCGCTTTAACATAGATGAGACGATCATGGATCAGGGTGCTGCTTTTGACCTGATCCGCGGTTCGGTTAACCTGGTATTGGCAGGTGCTCTTATAGCGATGGGCACATCGTTGAAGCTGCCTTTGTCCACTACTTTTGTTACGTTTATGGTTGCTATGGGTACATCGCTCGCCGACCGTGCATGGGGCCGCGAGAGTGCGGTGTTTCGTATCACTGGTGTGATCTCGGTGATAGGCGGATGGTTTCTCACTGCCGGTGTAGCGTTTATCGGAGCCGGTATAATCGTGGCTTTGATGCATTTGGGTGGGCTCTGGGTAATGTTTGCTTTGGGTGCCGTGACCATAATGTTGCTCATACGAAGCAACCGGCGTTTCCGTATGAAAAAAATGGAGGATACCGGCGATGAACTTTTCCAGACGATTCTTTCGTCCAAAGACAAAGACGAGGAGACTATGTGGAATCTGTTGCTGCGCTATATTACAGCTGAGCATCGTAAATTTATGGCATATGCTGCCGACACCTATGGAGCGGTGACTGAAGCATTTGTGAAAGAGGATGTGAAAACTCTCGGCAAAGCTGAAAACGGGCTGATGCAACAGAAAAAGGAACTGAAAAATGCCAGACGGAAAGAAACTCTGTGCCTGCGCATGGTAGGCCGCCGCACCGCCATAGAGAAAAGTGCGTGGTTTCACCTTGGCAACAACTGCTGCATGTCGATCTTATACAATTTAAGACGTATCAATGAAATCTGCAAGGAGCATGTGGAAAATAACTTTTTCCCCCTGCCTGAACAGTACACTGATGATTTCAAGCTGGTAAGGACACGTGTATCCATTCTCTTCAATGACACTATAGCTATGATTGACAATGCTGAACTGGACGTGATCCCCACGCTCAGGCGCCATTGCGAGGAGATCAAGGATATGGTGTCTGAAAAATATCATGTCCTGTATGAGCATCTGAGCGAAGGAGATCCTTCATCCATGACTGTTGTGTATGTGTATTTCAACATGTTGCAGGAAACCCGTGAGATGCTCTCCACAATGCACAAATATCTTCGCGCATACGCTAAACTGCATGATACGGAATTTACCGGCCGCACTTCCTGACAATTTATGTAGCATATGGCATTAAAACATAAATTTCTTTTCCGACGAATCGCACAGAGTCTTGGCATACTGTTGCTTCTGGTTGTCGCATTTACTGTGTATGCCAACCTTTGTGTCGAAAAGTATGCCGAAAACCGGATATTTTCAACAGTGTGCACAGTCCCTCACAACAGGGTCGCATTGTTGCTCGGCACCAGCCCGTTAAACAGGTATGGACGTCCCAATTCCTATTTTACCAATCGTATTGTCACAGCAGCCGAACTATATCATGCCGGCAAGGTGGATTACATTATTGCGAGTGGCGACAATCATACGAAGCAGTATAATGAGCCGTCCGCTATGCGTGATTCTCTTATTGCTCAGGGAGTGCCGGCTGATAGGATAATTCTGGATTTTGCCGGATTTCGAACCCTTGATTCAGTAGTGCGTGCAAAAGAGGTGTTTGGATGTGACTCACTTACGATCATATCACAGGACGACCATAGTGCCAGAGCCTTATATTTGGCTGAAGCCAATGGAATTCAGGCCGTTGCCATCTCTGCACCTATCATGGCCGGAAGACGTGTGCGTGTTCGCCTTGCTCTGCGTGAGTGGCTTGCCCGCGACAGGATGATGCTCGATATATGGTTCGGCAAGCGACCTCACTTTCTCGGAGATAAGATTGAGATTCCGAATGTGCCGATGCAGAGAAGTTATTCCACTGCGGATGGCATGACGATTAAAATATTAAATCCCTCAGACATTACCGCATCGTTGGATTCTTTAGTGGTGGAGTTTCGCAATACACGCGATGTGTACGGTATGACCGGCGAATGGTTTGAGATAACAAAACTGGATAATGGAGTCTGGCAGGAGGTGCCATGTGACAACAAATATACAGATGAAAATGGCGAAACAGTCTGTTTCAATTCCATCGGTTACATTGTATTGCCGGACACTACATTCCGCATCACTGTGAAGCCGTGGTTTTACGAAAAGCCGTTTACGCCGGGCATATATCGTTTGGCCAAACGCTTCGATTATCCTCCTTATCCTCGTAACCAGGACGTAGACACAGCCTACGTTGAATTTGAAATCAGATGATAGATTAATTGGCAGAACAAGAAAACATGAAAGCATTGACATATATCCGGCCTGGCCGATTTGAACTGATTGACAAACCGGTTCCCGAAATCCTTGATCCTAGAGATGCCATTGTCAAGGTTTCTCTGTCGAGCATCTGTTCGTCGGATCTGCACATACTACATGGTTCTGTGCCGCAGGCACGGTTTGGCATTACCGTCGGGCATGAGATGGTGGGCATTGTGGAAGCGGTCGGATCAGAGGTGAATAAAGTCTTTATTGGTGACCGTGTGGCAGTAAATGTGGAAACCTTTTGCGGCAAATGTTTCTTCTGTCAGCGTGGTTGGGTGAACAACTGCCGGGACGGAGGTTGGAGATTGGGCTGCAGGATTGACGGCGGACAGGCTGAATACGTGCGCGTGCCATACGCAGACAATGGCCTGACTCCGATTCCCGACGGAGTTACTGACGAACAGGCGCTGTTTGTCGGTGATATTCTTTCTACAGGCTATTGGTCTGCAAAGATTTCAGAAATTTCGGAAGAAGACACAGTGCTGATCATCGGAGCCGGGCCGACCGGTCTGTGTACACTCCAGTGTGTTATGCTTTATTATCCGAAGCTGATAATAGTTTCGGAAGCGGATGAAGCAAGACGGCGGTTTGTGAAGAAACATTTTCCGGGTGTTATGGTCATAGCTCCGGATGAATGCCTTGAAAGAGTAGCAGAATCAACTGGGTATTATGGTGCTGACCGGGTGATTGAAGTTGCCGGCAGTGAAGATTCGTTTGAAATGGCATGGAGGGTGGCGCGTCCTAATGCGATTGTCACAATCGTGGCTTTGTATAATAAGTCGCAGATACTTCCCCTTCCTGATATGTATGGTAAGAATTTGACCTTCAAGACTGGAGGTGTAGATGCTTGTGATTGTGAGGAGATCATGCGTCTTATTGCCGACGGCCGGATCGATACAACCACGCTCATTACTCACCGTTATCCGCTCAGCGGAATACAGGACGCCTACGCCCTGTTTGAGCAGAGACGTGATAACGTGATCAAAACGGCTATATTTCCCGGATAAAAGATAGAGTATAAGGTACCATCTTTAATATAAAAATAAAAATTAACCATAACTGTCTATGCTATGGTTAATTTTTTGTAATTTTGTACACGATTTACACATACATATTACACACAAAAACCAATCAAACATGATAAAGTTTATGAATGACCACGTTGGGAAGGTGTTCTGCGTGGCTATTTCTGTAGGTCTGGTAGGCTGTATCGACGAAAATTACGACCTGAGCGACATTGACACTACAGTGCAGATTGATGTTAAAGACCTTGTCATTCCGCTTAATATGTCGGAAATGCGTCTTAATTCCATTATAGATCTGGATGATGACGGCGTGCTCAAGGAGATCAATGGTGAATACGTCATAATTCAGGAGGGTGACTTTCATAGTGATGAGATCAAGATCAATAGTATTGAAATAGACAGTCCTGATGGAAACCTGCAGTCCAAATCGGTTACATTGGCTGCCGGACAGGCAGTGAAGAATCCTCGATATGCTCATGATTTCTCATATCATACAGAAGGAGTTGACGATTATGTAGATCAAATCGAGAGTGCTGAGGTCGTATGGCGCATTGGCATGCCGTTGCAGACGTCATCTACTGATGTGGTGTTTAGAAACCCTGTATATAAGATACCGGAAGGCCTGAAAGGATATCCGTCGGTCGGAGTATATGATGAAACCACGTCGACCGTGACTGTGACCGGCGATTTCCATATTCTTGATTTTTCATTCAATGTAACGGAAATTGACTGTACTGCAAATCCTGATTTTAAATTTGACAAAGAAGACCACTCGATTGAGTTTCCCGGCTATGTGGCCTTGGTGGGAGGTGAGATTGTCAATATAGGCACTGAGACAATTACAGGAGCCACTGTTTCAGTCGACTTTCAGTTTGATGTAATGACTGTGAAGACTATTACGGGATACGTACACTATCAGACAGACAATCTGACATCCGAACGCATTGTCCTAGAAGACATCCCCGACTATCTTAGCCAGCCTGGCACCAGCCTGATCATGGATAATCCGCAGATATACATTACGGCATCCAATCCGTTGGCCGGTTATGGTGTGACTGCGTCTACCGGCATTGTCATCAGTCAGTATCGTGCTGATGACAATGGTGACCTTGATTCTATATCCGGTATTGAAATGCCGGAGCCGTTGCGCATAGGAGCCGTTGAGGGTGCGCAATCATTCTGCCTGTCCCCTGATGATCCTGGTTCACAAGGTTATGATAAATTTCCAGATGCCGTGTGGCATTCTTATCCAGGTCTCGGCCGGATTGTATATGGAGACGGATTACCTCAGGAACTGGGAATATATTTCCAGAATCCCGGTATGGATCACTGCCATGTTACAAAATTCGAAGTCGGTAAAAATCTTGGCGAGCTGAAAGGCACTTATACGCTCTACGCACCGTTGGCCATGGAAGCCGGATCTCAGGTGAGGTATAGTGGACGTGAAACAGGGTGGGGGCTTGAAAACGACCTGACGGTCACCACTCTTCAGCTTACAGCTTCAGTGTCGAGCACTCTTCCTGTGAATGTGTATGTAGAAGCATGGCCGCTTGACATGAACGGAGAGCGCATCAGCAACGTGGAAATCAAAGGCGCTGATGTCGCAGCCGGTACCTCTACAGATCTAAACATCACTATTACAGGCGAGATCGCAGGTCTTGACGGAATAGAATATGTGGCTAAGGTCATATCAGGTGATAATACGGCAGGAATCACGCTGAAGCCTTCACAAGGTTTGGATTTCTCCGGCATACGTATCAAGGTTTCCGGACACTATAGAACAGAGATGTAAATCATAATTTTGTACCTCAAAGCACACCAATTCATTTATCATGAACCTTAAAATAAAAATAGCCGCAGGCATTATGTCGTTTTGTGCGCTTGGCGCATATTCTCAGAATCGCTCGGCATATTTCAGCGATAATTATATATATGGTTTTCAGCTTAACCCGGCTTTTGCATCTGAAACCGGTTTCATAAGCATGCCCGGAATCGGCAATTTGAACATAGCTGTTGACGGCAACGTAGGTATCAATAAGTTCCTGTTTAACACCAATGGACGGACCACCACGTTTATGAATCCCGAAATCTCGGCATCTGAATTCCTTAAAGGGTTGAAAACCAATAACCGCATAGGAGCTAACGGTCGCATCGGTATTCTCACTGTGGGATTCAACGCTTTCGGAGGATTCAACACCATAAGTCTGAACACTGTATTCGATGTGCAGGCACGCATGCCCAAGTCTGTGTTTTCATTCCTTAAAGAAGGAGTGCAGAACCGCACTTATGACATATCGAACCTTGATGCCCATGCCGATGCCTATGTTGAACTGGCTTTGAACCATTCTCACAAAATCAATGACAGACTTCGCGTCGGTGCAGCTGTTAAGTTGCTTGTCGGTGGCGGTAACATCGATGTCAACATGAACAGCGCCAAACTTGTGCTTGGCGAAAACGCGTGGACAGCAGAAACCGATGCTCGTGTGCTGGCAAATTTCAAAGGACTGGCATATAAAACGGAAATAAATGATCGCACGGGGCATGAATATATATCCGGAGTGAGCCTTGACGGTCCCAAAGGCATTGGTGGCATTGGTCTGGCTTTTGATCTCGGTGCAGTCTATAAACTTAATCAGGATTGGACATTCTCAGCCGCTTTTACTGACATAGGTTTTATATCGTGGAGCAACAACATGGAAGCCTCGACAAATGGAGTGCACACATTCAATACTGATGACTATATTTTTGATCCCGATGATTTCGGCTCGACATGGGATGTGATGGGAGACCGTCTTTCGGCTCTGTATGAACTGGAAGACAATGGAGATACCGGACGCCGTAACCGGGCGCTGTCGGCCACGATGAACGCTGGAGCTGAATATGTTTTCCCTCTGTATCGTCCTCTTTCTTTCGGGGTTCTGAATACCACACGTATTGCCGGCCGATTCTCATGGACAGATTTCCGGTTGAGCGCTATGTCGAAAAATAACCACGTTCCCGACAGGAACATTATAGCGGACAGCAGGGGAATATTCCACATCTGCCTTATGTTTTTGCCACAATTTGCCCCAAGTATTATGGAATATACCGGATTGATGATATAGAACACGATAATGCACAATATCATACCGCTGCATTCCGAAGCCGATTTGGCATCCTTGACAGCCATGTCTATCAAGGTCTGTCCAAGATTGTGGCCACGGTAATCTGTTTCGATATATAATGCCACAAGCCAAGGATATAAATCCATCCGGGAATTAAAATCATTGGTGACAAGACCTGCACAACCTATGATTTTATTGTCATCGACCAACAGATACCATTGCGGCAAAGGATTCTCTGCGTCAATACAATTCCGGAGACAATCATTATACACCGGCATGGACTTTTCCGTAGCCCATTTTTCTTGAAAATAGGCTATTGCCCGATCGAGATATTCTGGCAATTGGCGTACAGATATTGTTGTCATAATAATGTTTATTCCGGAAACAAGGTGCAGAATCCCTGTTTATTGAACTGATAATACATATCTATGCGTTCGGGAGTGTCGTTTTCGAGCAATAGTAGAAGTTCCTTTGCGAATTCAAGAGTCGCTGAGCCATTGGCAGTCACGATATTCCTGTCGCAAACCGCCTGAGCATGGATATAGCCGTTGGGATTGGTGTAGTTTGATCCGCCCCATAGTTTAAGCTGTTCCAATCCGTTGCCTGTATGCTTTACGGCGTTGAGAAATCCAAGTTTTGCCATGAACGAAGCCGCATTGCATATAGCTCCGATGATTTTGCCGCGTTCCATCGAGTTTTTGATAATAGGTATCACCATGTCCGCAATCGGTGTGGCCCAGCCGAATCCGCCGATCATCACCAATGCGGCATAATCATCCGGTATGGTTTCAAACGAGTAATCCGGCAGAGTATGGAATCCGCCTATTGACTTGACCGGATCCAAGGTTGGAGCAACAATTTTATTTACATACTTCGGATTCTTCTTCAAGGCAAATTCGTCAGAAGCGATAGCCTGAGACAAATAAACTGATTCGTGTGCGGCATAATCCGGCAAAAGGATATATAAAATTTCGTTAGACATTATTCTCGGTTCATAAATTTTCTGCAAAAATAGCAATTAATCTGAGATAGCAAATCATAGAATTGAGACATTGTGACAGCCGTTTCAACGATCTCGCAATGATACAGGACTGACACAATATGATTTGGCACGCTTAATGCTTTTAGTACTGAACAAAACTTTTATGGCTATGAATAGCAACAGTCTATACACATTTGTAAAAGGTGTATCGTACCACAGGACAACCGTGCAGCTGCGAAATGTGTTCCGGCGAACGATACAAACGTGTCAACTTTAAGAGAGCGGCAGCGAAAGACATAAGAGGGCAGCTTGACATGGAATAATCTACATTTCTGTGACCAATACCCGCTATCTAAACGAGATATTAGTTGCAGATTGTTTGTTATGTATGAGATTGAAGTAATTATCCGGTATAGTAGACTATGGTATGGGGTGGAGTGACGTATGCGGCTAATTATGAAAAAGCGTAACGAAGCTGTTTCTTGCAGCTTCGTTACGCTTTGGCTTGATATGTTGATCGTATTTAACGTGAGTTCGATATAAGTAATCAGAACAGCGTCAATTGAGGGTCAAGCCGAAATGCCGGTGCATGAATTTTTGGAAAAGTGTTAAATTTGCGGT
>BLLX01000057.1 GCA_011959405.1 Muribaculaceae bacterium | reverse complement strand
ACGGGTAAGGGCAGGTATACACTTTATTTTATCTTAAATGAAAAAGCCGTGTATACCAGCTCATAGAACTTAATAACTTTACATATCGTTATATTTAAAATATCATTAAATCTGTTTCAACTATGGCTAACAAGTTTTATATAGTACCCAATGTACGCTCCAAATCTGCATCCATAAAAGAAAGCAGCGGTATCGAATTTCTTTGTCCCACTAACACAGTAATGACCGGTCGATGGCATAAGGGGGATGAAAACGGTCAAACTCAGTATGAGTATGCAACCCTCAAAGCTATCGATGAGTATGGAAATATTGTCCAGGCTAAAATTGAGGTAACAGACATACGTTGGAGTTCAGAGCTTAAAGAATCTTCTGGATCTGGGTTCCAAGCACCTTCTAATCGCGTTATTGTCGGGAGATGGCATAAAGGAGACGAAAATGGAAGAACGAAATATGCAACTGCTGTAGTAAAAGCCGATGGGGTTATAGCACAGACAACAAACGAAATCACATCAGCCTCATTCAAAGAATCATCA
Source organism: Muribaculaceae bacterium (assembly GCA_011959405.1). GTDB lineage: Bacteria > Bacteroidota > Bacteroidia > Bacteroidales > Muribaculaceae > UBA3263. Next base: position 12,276 of record BLLX01000057.1, on the reverse strand, counting down.
GGAACTTGGTTCATAACCGACTCCAGAAGAGTTATTGTTGGTCGTGTCCATAAAGGAGATGAGAACGGTAAAACATTCTACATCTCAGCAGAACTTATTATAGATTCCAGTATAAAAGAACCTGCGCCTGAAGGTACTATGATTGTACCATATGTTAGAAATACTTCAGAGACTTTCAAGGAAAGTAACAGTGATTTTATTTGTCCTCCTAATATGGTTATGACAGGAAGATCACATACTGGAGACGAAAATGGCCCTACTATATATCAATATGCCTCTTTAAAAGCAATCAATGCTAAAGGAGAAATGATAATGGGGACAATAACCGTTGAGGATATTAAATGGGAAGAAGTTCAAAAAGAAAGTAGTGGTTTAGGATTTGATGCCGAAGTTAATCGAGTAATTGTTGGAAGAAAACACTTCAATGACGAAAATGCACCGACCCAATATGCCACGGGCATTGTCAAATTTAATGGATATCCAACATACATTTCACAATATACTGTTTCTGAAGCCCAAAAAGAAACTTCAGGATGGTTCTATAGTGGCGACAAACAAGTCATTACAGCCAGACATCATTATGGAGATGAGAATGGCTATACTTATTACGGATTAGGGACTATTTACTGTCAAAAACAATTGCCAGCAAATAAGCTCCCGTTTGATGTTGTGGTATCCCTTGAACAAAAAGAAGAAGATTTTCCAATGGTTCCTTCTGACTTCATTATCTTATCTCGATTTAGACATCATATTCCAAATGGAAATGACTCCGGATATGATAAGAATAAGAAGCAATTCGTTTTTGGTAATGATCAAAGCTCAAACTTTTACAATATACCTCTTGATGTCATTAATGATCGTTATTCGAGAGAAAAGCATAAAAGACTTTTTAACCTTAGACCGCACGATAGTATGAGTCTAAATAACGATGGTTATTTCATTCAACCTTTTGACAACTTGAGAGGAGATACCAAACCGAATGGAAAAGTCCCTGTATATGTCCATATCCTCGAATATCTTAATGTATATGGCATTAAGGAGACCTATGTTGATATATGGCTTTTCTTTGGATACAATAGGGTCGAGTTATTAGCACATCAAGGCGATTGGGAACACCTAATGGTCAAAGTAATAGATAATAAAATACAAGGAGCATGGCTAAGCCAACATACTTCTTTTGGGTTCCACCAAGTTCCTATGAGGTATCGAAGCTCAAATGAGCTCGAAATATCAAACGTGAATGGACGGGAGCAATTGACTATATATTGTGCAAGAGGAACTCATGCCCTATATTCCACATATGGAGATCATGTCCATTTAGATATCTTAGGTGTTCCAGTTGGAATAGATCACACAACAAGGTCTGGATACAAATGGAAAGTGACAGATTTTATGGAAACCCTGTCTATTCAACCTTGGAAATTATTTGCTGGAGCATGGGGTGAAGTTGGAAATTCTGCGGATTCAACTGGACCCTTAGGCCCTTGGTACAAACGATTTAATTTTTGGTATGAGAACAAAATTATATTATCAAATATAATAAACTCTTCCGAAATTATAATTGTGCCTGATACTTATTACATCAGTGAAGAACTGATGGAGAGTGATGGCCTCAGTTTTGTTGCCCCAGACAATATGGTTATGGTTGGAAGACGTCACAGCGGTGATGAAAATGGAGTAACGACCTGCCTTTATGCCTCTCTTAAAGCAATAAATTCTTCTGGAACAAAGGTGTCAGGAGAAATTAAGGTTATAGATACGAGTTGGTCTGAATGGATAAAAGAAAGTTCCTCTAATTTTATCGCCCCAAATGGATATGTAATCGTTGGACGACAGCATCTTGGGGACGAAAACGGTAATACCAGATACAAAATCGGGCGTATTACATTCAATGGTAAAAACACCTCCATAGAAAATACTCAGTCTATGGTAGAATATCAACTATATATGGAATCTAAAGGTATATTTTTCCAAACAGAGCCATATTTCCTATATGTTGGAAGAGTACATCAAGGAGATGAAAATGGTTTAACATACAATATTCAAGGATTAGTAAAAGTTAAATAGCTTTAATAGAAGAGCGTTCATAATTCAATTTGTCAGATATATTTCATATCATAGAACCTCGTTCCAATTAAAATCCGTATATTTGTATTTAATAAAAATACATTCTTATGTCTTCATTAAAAATATTCATACTTTTCTTCATCAGTAGTTTGAGCATATTATCTCATGCTCAAACTACTGATAGAACGCCTTATATGTCTAATGTTCAATTAGAGTATCATAATCAGGAGTATAAACATTCCAACCCCATTGATTACAAACATAGTAACGAATGGAAGAAATATAAAACTTTACGAGCAATCGGTTGGAGTGCATTAGGTGTTGGTATCCCGACAACGTTATTCGGTGTGGTATTATCTGCTTTTCAAAATAGCCTATCAGGATCTGGTGGAGTTGGTATTCCTCTTATCGTTACTGGGGGAGTATTGACTTTATCCAGTATTCCATTACTAACATGTGCTTACCACTATAGAAAGAAAGCTCTTAACTTAACAATTGCTGTATCTTCAATTAAAAATAATCTATATTCTAATTCGACTATAGATTATTCTCCTGCACTAAATTTAGCAATTTCTTTCTAAGCTGGATAGTATTAAAAATGGCCGTTTTTGAGAATGTCCGGCAATAGGGCTTCAGACTGCCTCAAACAAGGAAATATCCGTCTCAAAACCCATATCTAAATCAAGCTCTCTTTTCGTGAGAGCAACTGGGTTTTAGAGATTCCATAAATCGACTTCTTGCCATAAGTGGGTTAAAAATACAACTTATGGCAAAAAGTCGGTCTGTAAATAGAATTCTCAACACTCAAATTTACCACCATACACAGTCTTTTCCATCTTAACAGTGGTAAATTTAGCTGTATTTAGCATCGGAACATCCATTATGAGAACGACATTTAGCCACAAGTAGGTTGAATTCTCTGCTTATAGCTATGAATCGTTTTCCAGCCTAACAAACAAAGCTCATCAACCACTAACAGTATCGACATTTAGCCATAAGTGGTAAAAGTTTACCACTTATGGCTAAATGTCGATTATTTTTCGTACCTTTGCAAAAAATTCAACTACAATGATAGTAGGACGTGCCGAAGAAATCAGGCAGCTCAAAAGAGCCTATGCCTCTGAATATTCCGAGTTCGTAGCGGTTTATGGCCGACGTAGAATTGGAAAAACATTCCTTATAAGGGAATGCTTCAAGAATTGTTTCACATTCCAATATACCGGAGTCTGGAACATTTCAAACAAGGAACAGTTGGAAGAATTTTACCAAAACCTGATAAGACAAGGTTTGTCAACCGAGTCAAAACCTCCCAAGAGCTGGTTTGAGGCTTTCCATCTTCTCGAAGACCTAATAATAGCGTCCCGACAAGAAAAAAAAATAATATTTCTTGATGAGCTTCCGTGGATGGATACCCCAAATTCCAGATTCATTCCTGCATTTGAGCATTTTTGGAACGGATGGGCTTCAGCAAGAAAAGACATTCTACTCATAATCTGTGGAAGCGCAACATCTTGGATAATAAACAAGATATTCCGAAACAAGGGTGGACTATATAACCGTGTGACATATCGGATCAGACTTAACCAATTCTCCTTGGCGGAATGCGAAGAATTTGTCAAGTCTTATGGACTTGGCTTCAACAGAAATATGATATTGGAAGGCTACATGGTTATGGGCGGAGTTCCATACTATTGGTCTAAACTTGATGCCTCAAAAAGCATAGGGCAGAACATCAATAATCTTTTCCTTAAAGAAAACGGTATGCTACGAGATGAATTTAACTTCATATATGCCACAATTTTCAACCGACCGGAAAAATATCTGAAAGTAGTGGAAGCATTAGCCGGAAAAAAATCAGGACTGACAAGAGACGAAATAATAAAGAACAGTAAATTAGAAAGCAACGGACAACTGAGCGGCATACTGGAAGACCTGATAGAATGTGGGTTTGTCAGAAAATATTGCCATACAGACAAGAGGCTTAGGGATGCCATATATCAACTTGTTGACTGCTACACACTCTTCTATTATCAGTTTGTAAAGTCTGCACATGCTGTCGATGAAGAATACTGGGTAAGGCTTATGAGAACACCCACTTATAACACATGGTGCGGATTGTCCTTTGAAAGAGTATGCCTACTGCATACCCGGCAGATAAAGGTCGCTCTCGGAATATCCGGAATAATGGCTAACATTTTCTCATGGCATACCAAGGGTAACGACTATCATCCCGGTGTCCAGATTGACCTGCTTATCGACAGGGCAGACAATGTGATCAGCGTATGCGAAATGAAATATGCGCCAGACGGATATGAAATGACCTCAAAAGCCTATGACAATTTGAAAACCAAAATGAGCGTGTTAGGACGATATATGCCCGCAAAAAAATTCATATCACCAGCTCTTATAACATCCAACGGAGTCAAGAGGAATATGTATTCTGACGAAATATACGACAAAGTTACCGGTGACCAATTATTCCAGCCATGACCATAGGATATGCAAGGGTATCGACCTCCGGACAGAACCTTGACGGACAGTGCGACAGTCTCCGGCAAGCCGGATGCGAGAGGATATACAGCGAGAAGATATCGGGGGGCAAGATGAGTATCCCCAAGCAAGGCGAAGGGGGGTATTAGACTATCCCCCTTACGGTTTTATGCGGCAAGCCTCCCGACAACATCACATCTTCATGCCTCGCCTCGGAGACTCCGGCTTCTGTTGCCTGCGCTGCTCTTCTTCCTGTTTTTTCTTCAGACCGAGAGCTTCCGTAACCTTAGCCCATATATGTTTGAAGAAGTCGGCTATCCGCATTCCGCACATGGAGATGAAAGAGTCGTTTCCATTTCCCTCCTTTTTGATTATGACCTCCTGACAATATTCCTTCGGAATCCTTTTCCCATTGGAGGGGTCTTTCCAAGGATACGGTTTATACGTCACCGACCCACCATTTAATATGTAGTCCTGACACTTCGGATCAGACACCCCTATGGTGACAAGCTCACGCAAGAGCCTTGTCTCCTCGGGATGTCTCCGCTCTAAAGCCGAATGTACACCCGATACCGTCTTCTCCAACTGCTTCTTGTCTGCCTCGGCTTCCTCCCTTGCCTTCCGTTCCTTCTCCGTCTCTCCCCTCGCCTTCTCAATCTCGCTATCCTTGCCTGACACGAGCAGCTTGAGTCCGGCATTCTCTTTCGCCAGCCTCTCGACGTCCTTTCTGGCAAGGATACTTATCGAGGCTTTGTTGATGCGTTCAAGAGCCTCCATTTCTATCTTCCGCACTTCCTTCTCCCTGCTGTCATACGATGCCAGCAGTCTGTCGGCTGAAAGCTCGACACCCTCCAGATATTCGTTGGCGGTGAACAAGGTGTCGAATTTGCTCCGCTCCTCTTCAACTTTTGGCTTGAGTTCCTCCAGCTCTCTTTGTTGACGGGCTATCTCCCGGTTCTTCTCCGCAAGCTCGGATTCCTTGCCGGAAATCTCATCCTCCTTCTGCCGGATAACCTTGTCTCGGCTCTCTATCTCGGCATCCTTTTTTACAAGAAGGTTCTCCACCTTTGCAAGCTCGGCAAGCACCTCGTCAAGCCGGACGTGCATTTCCTCGCAATGCTCCTTGTAATACTGCGCAAGCTCCTTATGCCTTGCCGGGCTACCCTCCTCGCCACGGCGAAGTCCGAACTGCGCCATAACCTCGGCATATTCCGTCTGTCTCCGCTTGAGTCCGGATTTCGTCATTATGTCGTCGGCGCAAAGCCGCAATGTCGATGCGTCCGCCTTCTTCTTGTAGCGTCTCTTCTTTTTCGGTGCCTCCGCTCCCTCGGCAGCTGCCATCTCCTTGTCCTTAGCGAGCCTCTTCTTAGTGGTCGCCTGTTTCTTGCTCTCGCCCTGAACAACCGGGACAAGCGACACATGGAGGTGCGGAGTCTCCTCGTCCATGTGCAGAACCGCACTCACGATGTTCTCCTTTCCATGTTCCCTCTGCGCCCATTTTACCGATTCCCGACACCAGTCCAAGAGCCGTCCTTGGGCGATTATCTCCGCCATAGCCTCAGGCGACGCGCTCAGCCGGATCTCGATGCAGCACACCTGGTCTTTCCGGATCTTGCGCTCATACTCGTTGCCTTCCTTGTCAATCTGACGCTTTACAGCCATGAGCCGCTTCTCGATGGCGGCGGTGCGCCCGGTCTTTTTCGCCTCCGGAATGAACTCCCGGTTATGCTTCGTAAGGTCGGAACGCTTGATGTTGTAGGGTACGTGCTCCGAACCGTCAGCCTTCCTCCTCTCGATGTGGGTGGTGTAGCTGACAGGAGGGCCGTAGCACTTCGCATAATGACAGACAACGTAATTGCTCATTTTTTCTGGTTGTGGGTGGCTGGACGGATGTACTTGAGTACACGTTTATAAGTTAGCATATCAATATTTCACATTGATTACATGAAAGCTGTTACCTCCGTATGATTGATTGACTGATTGGTCAGGTCAGCGATCAATCACCTGCTCAGTCAGTCACATAATCGATTGTCCGATTAATAAGTTAATTGATTAGTCAGTCAATCAATTCTTCATTCAATCACTTGTTCATACGTCTGAACGTTCATTTGTTTGATTGTTCAGACGTTCAAACGTTCAGACGTTCATTCATTCATACACACGGTATAAAAAGACTTCATGACGGCAGCAGGATTTCTCCGGATCATGCTGGATACGGCCCGGAAGGGTTGCAAGGGGAACGGCGGCCGCAGAGCGGTTCCCTTTGCCGGAGGGTGCAGGGAGAGGGTCACTCCCTGCTCAGGGGTGCCGGGGGCTGAAAGCCCTTGGCCGTGGGTCCGGGAAGGGTCATCCCGGCGGTGGGGTTCAAAGGGGAGAGGCCACTCCCCTTGTGGGGGTTGTAGGGGGCAAAGCCTCCTGCCTTAATAGGGTTAAATATAGCGTCCCAACGGAGTGGATGCGGTGGCGTAGACAATATTTTGCCCTATTAAGCTATGGCAAATTTTTCAAATTTGCTCTCTCGCAAGCGATGGCACTGTACCTATAACACCGGCACACCGGGATTTGTTTGGCTAAATACAAACATTATCCTGTCATTCTTCATCATCTGAAGATACAGCTTTTGATTCGTCCCACCAGCGGTGGACTGTCGGCCTTGTCAATCCGGTCTCACGGGCGCATAGGGACTTGTTTTTGCAACCGGGATGTTGTTCCTGCCATTCTCGGACTTTAGCCTCTACCGATTTTCTACCTGCACCGTCAGTCCATTTTTCCTTACCTTTTGCAACAGATTGAATATCCCGACTTGCACGAGCAATCTTTAGGTGCAAAGACTGCTCCCTCCCATTCCTCTTATTTCTCTCGATACGGATTCCTGTAGTTGTCTCTATGACCCTTAACGGCCACTTGCAATACTGCTCGTCGTAAGCCCTCATAGCGTCTCTCACATCGTCCTCCGAGAACGGATTATCAACCGTCTCAGTCTTGCGGTCAAAAGCCGGAACCAATGCAAGGGCATCGGCCAGAACCTCCTCCCGTGGTATACCGCACTTGACAGCATACACCACCAATGTCAGCACACACCAGTAGCGGTGATGAACCGTCACCTCGCTTCCTTCCCTCAGCTTTCCAAGCCACCAGTCATAAAGACCACGGTTGATGTTCCATTTCTTCCCGACACGGTTCCGACCGATCACACGTGAGGCATACCACTCCGGCCAACGCTTCTTCGCCTCAGCCAACGTCACCCTCGCCGGATTATGCGGATGCCTCTCTTTGAACTGCCCTATCTCCTCGTCAGAGAGCCTGTAGATGCCAAGGAAACTGTTCAACTCCTCCAAAGTATGCAAAGGCGCAGTACGGTTCCAGAATGCCCTTATAGGCTTCCCAAACTTCGTCTTCGTACCCGGCAGACGGAATCCCTGAACGACACTCTGCACCTGCGGGGTGTCGAGCTTCGACACAAGCCATACAATCCTTGTCAGACCTGCCTTCATCTTATTCAAGGCATTGAGACGCGTCTCATACATCCCGACAGGACTCTCAAGCAGGTAATACACATGAACGCCATGCCCCGAATTGACAATGATGTTCGCAACCGGATAGACACCCGTTGTCATCCCCCGAAGCAACGCCCTCACCTCATGTATGCTCACACCATCCAAATCTATGGCAAAGGCATAGAGATAACGAGCGTTCCTGTAAGAGTTGGTCCTGCCCACATAGGTCACAGGGGACATAATCGCAAACTCTCGGTTCTCCAAAAAAGTCAACGTCTCCTCATCATCCAAAAGCATCAGCCGATGTCTCGCCTTACCCCCATCCTTGTAAAATATAACCGGATTGTACCTCCACATACGATAGCCACTGTAATCTATCTGAGGGGAGGACTTCTGAAAGGGGGCTTCGCCCTCACTGACCGGTCTCTTGTTCCTCATCTTCTGACTGAGCCAAAGCCGATACTCATGACTCTGAATCTCCTCAAACGGCACAACGACCTCACCATTCCCCAAAGTCTTCCTCTCAAACACAGTATCGACAAACTCACCAATCTCCAACTCCACCAGATCGTAGTGTTCATTCTCCAACAGATAAACAGACTTCCCCTCAAACTCCCGCTCAAGCTCATCCACAGACACACGATTCAACTTGGCCTTCAGAGCATCCAAAGACCAGATAAACTTATTGAACTGCTCGTCAGTCAACGAGTCAAAATCAAAACCGTCTATTCCCATAACATATAATTTTGAACAGTGAGGCGCTCGTTCCTCGCGCCATTACAGGGGGGCGTATATTATCAATATAATTTTTTTACACTTTTAGCAAATTTAGCATCTTTCCCCGAGACTGCCAAATCTATCTGCAAACAAGGGACGGAAGAACAAACCTTCCGTCCCTTGTTTTATTGCTTTATTGTAATCTTTATTTATTGTTTTCAATATTACTTTATTTATTGTCGGGTCTGTCTGCGAGATATTTCCTTAGAGCCGCAATCACGATTTCCTTCTGTGTGGTACGCTCGACAACAGCAAGCATCCTAACATCCTGAACAAGCGAATCCGGAAGTTTGAATGTCACGTTTACCTCATTCTCGGCTCCTCCGGCTTTGGGTCTGCCCGGTCTTCGTCTGTCAACAATCTCCATGTCGGAGTTCTCATCTCGATGTTGAGTATCGGAAGCGGCAACAGTGGAAACTTCCGGCTCATCCTTGCTCAATCCGGTCACGGTGCCAAGCAGACCTGATGTCAATGTCTTTTTTGCCATAAATATTGTTTTATTGTAATATTTATTTATTTTATTATTCTTATATTGTCTGACTGTCTATCTCCTTTGCCAACGCCATGTAGTCGGCTGCTGCGTTTGAGTCCGGAGCGTAGTCAAGGACACTCTGTCGGTATGTGGGAGCCTCCGCAGCGGCCACGCAGGTTCTCACAAAGGTCTTGAAAATCTTGTCCCCGTATTTTGCCCGGATTGCATCGATCACGGCGTTGTCAAGTTTGCGGCGGTTGTACTTGGCAATGATTATGCCGGACACATGAAGCCCACGGTTGATGCTTCGGGCGATGTCGCCAATCATCTCATCGAGCATGACAAGTCCACGCAACGGAAGAGTCTCCGCACATATTGATATGATGACACTGTGCGCCGCTGTCAGGGCGTTTATCGTCACAAGTCCGAGAGCCGGAGGCGTGTCGATGAATATATAGTCGTAGGCATCCTTGATGTCATCGAGGATGTTCCGAAGAATCTGCTCACGGGCAATCTTGTTGCTGAAAACCATGTCCGCCCCGGCAAGGTCGATGTGGGAAGGTATCAGGTCGAGATTGTCCGCGATGTGCATGACCGGGACAGGTGCACCCTTCATGGCATCATATATGGAAGCCTCAATCTTACTCTCATCAGTGAAGCTGCTTGTGAGATTGGCCTGCGGATCAACATCCACGACCAAGACCCTACGACCAATCTTCGCCAGAGCCGCTGCCACGTTGACGCAGCTTGTGGTCTTTGCGACACCACCCTTGTGGTTTGCTATCGCTATTATTTTCGCCATATTCCTTCTGTCATTCTCTCAAGTTCCTCCTCTGCCTCCGACCGGGCAATCACCTTACGGAGTATTCCACACACACTGTCTTCAAGGGTAGCTCCAAGCCTCTGCAATTGGTTTAGGTGGTGTTCAAGCACCTCCTTTGCTTCCCCTGAACGAATCTCGTTATCCTCGATTATTCTTTTCAAGGTGGATATTTTATTGTTATCCATAAATATTGTTTTATTTTTATATTGCTTTATTGCCGCAAATATAGCGGTTTTATTTAAATCTACCAAGATAAAATAAACTGAAACAACCTTAAGAGCGACCAATATAGGTCAAATAAACAGTCTCTGAAACGGCATGAAAAAAAATAGAGGGCTATAGCCCTCTATTTTTTTTCATGTATGGTAACTTCATCTGAAACAACTAATTCTTCTCCCCTAAATTTAACAATTTTACTTATTCTATAAATACCCTTCCGAAGAACGTCCTTAGTTCCGTTTAAATCTATTTCAAATTTTCTCGAATTATGAGCTTGAATCTCATAACCAATATCATAGAATATTCCAGGTCCCAAAGGGACTGCGACCCAATGGTCACCGACCAGTTGTTCGATCTTGTAATATTGTCCTGTTGAACAAATAGTATCTTTATTGTTGATTATTTCAATTTTAACAGTGTCAGATGAAGATAATTTGTCCTTATCTTTCACTATCAAATAAATTGAGTCGTTGTGATACAAATCCTCATCAACAATAATATTTGATTGGTCTACTTTTTCCCGAGTATGAGAAACGCTATCCACACACCCGCATAAACCAACAACAAAACATATGATATAAATGGCTTTCATTAGTACCTCTCAACGCCTAAAAGATTCATCACATTATCTGCTTTAGAATAAACAGCCAAGTTAGAATCAGTAGCCCTGCCTAAATGAATACCAACAGTAAATCGAGTTTTAGAACTTGAAACATATGTATAAATGATACCTCCACTATCTCCTCCTGCACTTTTATAATCAGCTGTAACCAAATCAGATATTAGAGGCTTCTTATCCTTGTATATTATATAGGTCGTGTTTTTAACATAGCCTCCTTGATGCCCCGACTCTGCACCCCACATATTAACATATGTTCCAGCACCAGGAAGACTTGTCTTGGTTGATAATACCGCTAAAGTATCTCCATTAATATTATTCGTTAAATCGTAGGTGATATTACTATTGTCGGGGACAACAAATGCAGCATCTGCCTTAGCTCCATTTGGATATGATTTTGTACAACGACCAAATGTTTTCTGATTATAAAAACAATAATCATCTGCCTCAATAACATGTCCAGCAGTAACAAAGCCAACTATTTTGGAGTTGGATTTATCTCTTGCCCTAAAGCCAAAACTACCAAAATCTTTGTCAGTCGATGCAGATGTTAGACATAACTTATATGCAGGAGAAACACTGGTAGATGCTTCATATTCTATACCCCTCATTTTATGAAAGGTTATTGATGGATGATCATATATCTTTCTGAATTCTGAAATATTATACTCTGAGATATCTGCCATAAAAACCTCAACGGTATTATCTCGATCATTTATTCCAGCCGCTGTAACATTTTCTCCAACTAAGTTCGATGCATTTTCCAAACTTTTCGTAACATTATTCAAGACATTCAATAATTCTTGATAAGAGAAATCACATTTTCTAAACTTCACAATTGGATTCGACGTAACCTTAACAATCTGACTTACTCCAAAAATAGAGTCCCCAGATATTAATATGGTTAAGTATCCGTTGCGCTCTATATAAGAGCCGCCATAATAATCCGGATACGATTTAACGTTCTCATTAGTTCGAGAGGATAAGCATATCTTATCTAAGATTAATTGATTAACTTCATTAGCAACCGCTTGGCTCTCTTCATCCAAGAGAAGTTCTTCACGAAAATCCTTATCCAAGGCAATCGGTTCGTCAAAAGAATCGTTTGAACAGGACTGCACAGCCACACAAAGCATGGCTAACAAATAAAACTGAAAAATCCTACTCATAAATAAATGTGTTAAATGTTGAAGTATTTATATAAGTACAAATATAGTGAAAAAACATTAATAATCCAAATAAAAACAGATTAATCTTGCGATTAAGTCTATACCAGCCACGGCTCTTTCATTTAAGATTTCGTCTCATTCTC
>BLLX01000056.1 GCA_011959405.1 Muribaculaceae bacterium | reverse complement strand
AAGCTCTATGCATGAGCTTTAACGTTCCAACTCTCGAATTTTAACAAATGCACCGACATTTCGGCTTGACCCTTTATTACCATGCGCCCAATTGTGACCACTCACACATCACTCACAGCCGACCGTAATATTTTTCAGTGTTCCTCGATTTGGGCAAAAAAGAAAAACGCTGAAAATCAAGTGATTTCAGCGTTTTACGGCGTTTTGCCATTTTGTCTTGTGACCCCGGAGAGGCTCGAACTCTCGACCCACTGATTAAGAGTCAGTTGCTCTACCAACTGAGCTACGGAGTCATGCGTTTCTTACGAATTGCGCTGCAAAGGTAGCGTGTTTTTTTGATTCAGCAAAATTTTTTGGTGTTTTTTTCACTATTTATGCTTAACTTTGTTCCGATTATATATTAATTGCAAGTATGAAGATAGCTCTGATAGGTTACGGAAGAATGGGACACGCGATCGAGCGCATTGCTCTGGAGCGCGGACATGAGATCGTAGCCATAGTAAACATAGACAGCGACACCGCCATAGATTCAGATGAATTCCGCAGGGCTGATGTGGCCATTGAGTTCAGCATACCCTCCGCCGCACCGGCAAATGTGCGCGACGCACTGGCCCAGGGAGTGCCCGTGGTGAGCGGCACCACAGGTTGGGCCGACCGACTGCAAGAAGTCAGGTCGGCGATGCCCGACGGCGGAGCTTTTATGTGGAGCGGCAATTTTTCATTGGGTGTAAATCTGTTTTTTGCAGTCAACAAATATCTGGCAAGACTTATGGCCGGATTTCCGCAATACGTGCCTGATATGACCGAGACCCACCACATCCACAAGCTGGATCATCCGAGCGGCACGGCTCTGATGGCCGCCGGGCAGATAATCGACGCCCATGCCGGCATAAACGGATGGAGCGAAGAGCCTGCGGGGCCTGACAAACTGCTGATCAACCATATCCGGCATGGAGAGGTGCCCGGCATACATAAAATTACCTGGGAATCCGATATAGACTCCATCACACTGGAGCATTCAGCCAAATCGCGCGACGGATTTGCCCTCGGCGCAGTTATGGCTGCGGAATGGCTGCCGAGTCATCCCGGATTTCACAGCATTGACGACATGATGAACGATATAATCCACGGGAACAAATGAACAGATTTCTCACCGACATAAAGCAACGCATAGCAGCCGTCAAGCCTTCTCGCTGGGTGCGGTTCGGAATAGTCTCCCTGCTGTTTTTCATCTGGGTGGCATGGCTCGGCAACTGGTGGGTGGCCATATGGTGGCTGCTTCTTGCCGACATATACATCACGGGCTACATACCGTTCAGCTGGTGGAAAAACTCAAAATCAAAAACGACAAGAACGGTGATGAGCTGGGTAGACGCAATCGTCTATGCCCTGATCATGGTCTATTTTGTGTTTGCATTTATAGGTCAGAACTACCAGATACCGTCTTCGTCGCTTGAGAAAACGCTTCTTACCGGCGATTACCTGTGGGTCAACAAGATGGCCTACGGACCGCGCGTGCCGATGACTCCGCTGCATTTTCCTCTGGTGCAAAACACCATGCCGGTAATAGGCACAAAGAGCTACTTTGAACGGCCGCAATGGAAATATCACCGGCTCAAAGGGATGGGATCGGTGGAACTCGGCGATATCGTCGTGTTCAACTTCCCGGCCGGCGACTCTGTGGCGGAAAAGGCACAGAATCCCGACATCTACTCCCTGTCGCGTCTCATAGGCGAGGAGATCGTGGCCCGCGGACTGGCTCAGATTGACCCGTCGGTCAAGACAGATCCGATTCTGCGTGACCAAGCCACAAGATCCTTGGGCATGAACTACATAAACAGCGATCCGCAGCAGTTCGGCAAAGTGCTGTGGCGACCGGTGGACCGTCGCGAAAATTATGTAAAGAGAGCCGTGGGGCTGCCCGGGCAGCTGTTTGAGATACGCGACGGCGACATCTATGTGGACGGCAAGAAACAGCCGATGCCTGAAAACGCACAGTTCCGCTACGCATTCAGCATCTCAGGCTGGAACGACATGACCCCGGCACAGCGCAGCGCCTTCTGGGATGATCTCGGAGTAAGCGAAGCCGACCGCGCGCTGGAAGCGGGCCAGAGCATCGCCACTCCTCCGCTCACCGCAGCGGCGTTGGCCAAACTCAAAAAAAATCCCAACCTGATCTTTGTGGAAAAACTGCATTTCTCACCACAGGACAATCTGCTGTTTCCTCTGGCAACGGCAAGAAACATGGGCTGGACTCTCGACAACTACGGTCCGATCCTGATTCCAGGCAAAGGCACCACAGTCAAACTCGATGCCGACGGATGGGCCAGATACGGCCACACGATCCGCCACTACGAGATGCGCGACGCCGAATGGCGCGACGGACAAGCCTATATCGACGGTAAACCGACGGACGAATACACCTTTGAACTTGACTATTATTTCATGATGGGCGACAACCGCCATTCGTCGCTCGACTCGCGTTTCTGGGGCTTCGTACCGGAAGACCACATCGTAGGCCGGCCGGTAATGGTGCTCGTGTCGTTCGACGGCGACAAAGGCGGCATCCGATGGAACCGAATCCTCAAGAAAGCCAATCCCGACAAATAAAACCACAGACATCAGATAAAACCATGCAGATCTCAAACAGAATCCAGTCACTGGCCGTGTCAGCCACATTGGCCATGTCGCAGAAAAGCGCCGAGTTGCGCGCCCAGGGAGTTGACGTAATCAACCTTTCCGTAGGCGAACCGGATTTCCACACTCCGGCCCACATAAAAGAAGCAGCCAAGCAAGCCATCGACGATAATTTCTCGTTCTATACACCCGTGCCCGGCTATCTTTCGTTGCGCAAAGCCATCGCGGCCAAGCTCTCGAGGGAAAACGGCGTGGAATTCGCTCCCGAACAGATCGTCGTGGGCAACGGCGCCAAACAGGAACTCTGCAATGTGATTCTTGCGACCATAAATCCCGGCGATGAAGTGATAATCCCTACCCCTGCATGGGTAAGCTATGTGGAAATGGTGAAACTCGCCGAGGGTGTGAGTGTGACCGTTCCCGCATCCATCGACCAGAATTTCAAGATCACGCCTGCTCAGCTTGAAGCAGCCATCACCCCCAGGACCCGCATGGTGCTGATCTGCTCGCCGTCCAATCCCACAGGCAGCGTCTACACCCCCGACGAGCTTCAGGGACTGGTGGACGTGCTGGCCAAATATCCCGACATCATCGTGATGTCCGACGATGTATATGAGCACATCAATTTCGGGGCCGAATTACGTTCATTGGCATCATTCCCTGAACTTAAAGACCGAGTGGTGATAATCAACGGCGTTTCCAAAGCATACGCCATGACCGGATGGCGCATAGGATACTGCGCCGCGCCGGCCGCACTGGCCAAGGCTGTGACAAAACTGCAGGGTCAATACACCTCCGGAGCTTCATCCATAGCCCAGAAAGCAGCCGAAGCCGCCTACGACGGTCCCCAGGAGTGCGTCGGCGAAATGCGTGCCGCTTTCCTCAGGCGCCGCGATCTGGTGGTGAGCCTGGCAAGAGAGATTCCCGGACTGAAAGTCAACGAACCAGAAGGCGCATTCTACCTCTTCCCCGAGGTGTCGGCTTTCATCGGACGACATGCCGGCGACCGGACCATTGCATCCTCCGGCGACCTCGCACTCTATCTGCTTGAGGAAGCCCACGTGGCCACGGTAGACGGCGCGGCGTTCTGCGCACCCGGCTACATACGCCTGAGCTATGCCACGTCCGACGACAACATACGCGAATCCATGCGCCGCATAGCCACAGCGCTGGCAAAGTTGCAGTAATCCACATCATTCTCAGCTGAAATGCAGCGGGTACTTTTCTCTGAAACGGTGTTCGGCCCTATCCACAGCAGAAGGCTCGGCACATCGTTGGGCATAAATCTGTTGCCCGACGACGGCAAGGTATGCTCGTTCGACTGCCTGTATTGCGAAGCCGGCTTCAACGCCCAAGGCACCGGCACAACCGGATTGCCGACACGTGAGGAAGTGGCGTCAAAGCTCGAGGAAAAACTCTCGGCAATGCGGTCGGCCGGCGAAAATCTGGATGTGATCACATTTTCCGGCAACGGAGAGCCCACACTGCATCCTGATTTTGCGGCAGTGGTCAAAGACACTCTGGATCTTCGCGACAGATATTTTCCGGATGTGAAAGTCAGCGTGCTCACAAATTCCACTCGTCTTGACCGTGAGGACGTTGTGAATGCGCTTAAGTCCATCGACAACAATATCCTCAAGCTCGACTCGGCCGTCGAATCCACAATGCGCGTCATCGACAGACCGACATCGCCAGCATTCACCGTGGACAAAGCGATAGCACGGCTGAAACAATTCGGCGGCACCGGCATCATACAGACTATGATGCTGCGCGGCGAATACAACGGACACCGCATAGACAACACGACGGAAGCCGAAACCGACGCTCTGATCGAAGCCTACAGAGCCGTACGCCCCAGAAGCATCATGATCTACTCCATTGACCGCAAGACCCCGGCCGAAAAGCTACAGAAAGTCCCGAAAGACGAACTTGAACGGATCGCGGCCAAAATCATCTCCCGCACCGGAATCACCGTATCAATCGCATGACAAGACCTCAATCACTGAAACCGGGCGACACTGTGGCCATATTATCGCCGGCGTCGGCCGTAGATCCGGCCCTGATCGACGGTGCGGTAAAAGCCCTTCAGTCCCGCGGGTTCAACACAAAGGTCATGGCACACGCGACAGGGCGCAAAGGCACATATTCCGCAAGTGCCGGCGAACGTCTCGACGACATGCGTTCGGCCCTGTCAGATCCGGCAGTGAAAGCTATTCTATGCAGCCGCGGCGGATACGGAGCGGTGGACATGCTCGGCCGGCTTATCCCCAAGCCAGTATGGCTCATAGGATTCAGCGATATTTCCGCCCTTCATGCCCTGTGGCAATCGCAGGGGATAATGTCCATACATGGCTCCATGGCACGGCATCTGGCGGAATTTCCGGCCGACGATCCGGCCAACCAGGCATTGTTTCAGATACTATGCCACGGCACGCAGCCCGCATACAGTTTCACCACCCACCCACTGTCAAGGCAAGGCTCTGTGCGCGGACAGATGATCGGAGGAAATCTGGCAGTACTGGCGGGTCTGATATCCACCCCTTACGATATGCTGAAACCAGGCCGTATCCTCGTCATTGAAGACATAGCCGAGCCCATCTACAAAGTCGAACGCATCCTGCACCAGCTCCGGCTCAACGGAGTACTGGAAAATCTGAGCGGACTCTTGGTCGGGCAATTCACCGAATACCGTGGCGACTCCAACTACACCGACATGGAACGGATGATAGCCGACATGACCGCACCCTATGGCTATCCCGTAGCTTTAGGCGCACCGTTCGGACACATCGACGGCAATCTTCCGTTCGTCGAAGGTGCAGAAGTCACACTCAACGTCAGCGACAGCATCACCACCATAACTCCAGCATAACAAAAGGCACCCATGGACATCAGGATATACCCTCCGGAAGAGATGCTCGAAGCGTCGCCGGCTCTCCCTCTGAGCAAAAGCCAGAGCAACCGCCTGCTCATCATCAATGCCATTTGCGGCATGCCGGCCACAGCGGCCAAGACCGCGGAGTGCGACGACACAAAAGCGATGATAGCGGCATTGGAATCCGGAGCAGACACAATAAACATTGGCGGAGCTGGCACAGCCATGCGGTTTCTGACAGCCTATTTCGCCGCAATGCCGGGACGGGATGTCACAATCGACGGAGACGACCGCATGCGCCAGCGGCCCATTGGCCCATTGGTGGATGCATTACGGGCCTGCGGAGCGGAGATCACATATACACGCACGGAGGGTTTTCCGCCGCTGCACATTTCCGGACGCCGGCTCACGGGCGGCACAATAACAGTCGACTCCACCGTCAGTTCTCAGTTCATATCCGCCCTGCTGATGATAGCACCGATCATGGACAACGGGCTGACGATACACCTTGACGGCCAGCAGTCATCGCGCCCATACATAGACATGACCCTGCAGATGATGGCCGACGCCGGCGCAGAAACCGTTGCGACAGACGACACCATCACAGTCAGAAAAACGTCATACCGCCCGTGCACACGCGAGGTGGAAGCCGACTGGAGCGCGGCGTCATACTGGTTTGAAATCGCCGCCATATCCTCTGGATCGGTCTCCCTGAAAGGACTCAGCCGGAAATCAATACAAGGCGACAGCCGGATCTCCGAACTGATCAAAGCGACCGGTCTTGACCACTGCTGGGTTTCGGACAACGAGATAGAACTGACTCCCACACCCGACGCCGGCGCCCGTCTGATCGCAGACCTGTCAGACACTCCCGATCTGGCGCAAACCCTCGCCGTGACCTGCTGCCTGCTGTCCATACCGTTCAGATTCACAGGCCTGCAGTCGCTCAAGATCAAGGAAACAGACCGTCTGACAGCACTACAGTCCGAGCTCGGCAAACTCGGATTCATCGTTGAGACCGGCCCCGACACACTCACATGGCAAGGAGCCGCCTACAACCCCGGAGAAGAACCCGACGCGATCGACACCTACGGTGACCACCGTATGGCAATGTCGTTTGCTCCCGCGGCACTCTTTTTCCCCGGGCTGACAATTAAAAATGCCGGTGTGACCAGCAAATCTTATCCGGAATTCTGGAACGAATTGCAGAAAGCAGGCTTCAGAATCGAAGAAGCCTGGACAGATCCCGAATGATTTTTATATGATAGAAGTATTCTTTATAATACTCGGCTCACTGACAGCCGTGGGCATTCTGCTCTACATGACCCACAGACCGGCGAGACAAGACGATACTGTAGATGCGTCGGCGACTGACAACGGTCCGTCCGACACAACACAAAAGCAGGCCGCCGACACAGCCGCAAGCACGTCAGCAGAAGAGACTGAGGAATGCTGCGGAATGCACGAGACCTGCGAGCGTGACTCACTTTTAGCGGCAGTGAGCGAACGGGCGGAATATTTCGACGATGAAGAACTCGACCGCTATGCCGGACGTAGTGCCGACAGCTATAGCGACCGCGAGACGGAGGAATTCCGCGAAGTGCTGCTCACTCTTCTTCCCGACGATGTGGCGCCATGGGCACGCAGCATACAGCTCCGCGGCATCGAACTTCCCGAAGCCGTGCGCGAGGAACTGCTGCTTATCGTATCCGAATCACGGAAATAACCGCACTCCGCCGGTCAGTCCAGACCGATGTCGATGACCGACGGCGACGCTCCGGCAGCCGGTTTCAACGGCGCGGGCTTCACAGCGACAGAAGAGGGATGAGATGCCGAAGCCGTATCGGCAGAAGCAGTGATGCTGCGTTTGATCTCCTTGGTGCGGTTGAAAGCCGGATACTTCTCCAGACGCTCTATGACCAGATCGTCGTCAAGCTGCTCACGCGACAACACCACATACAGATTACGCGCCTGCTGCGCAATCACCCCGTTCACCTTGTCGGAACCGTATTGATTTTTGATCTGCTCGATATTGGCTGCCGGATCCGGATCGGCGTCAACAGGCTCTATATTCATGCCGATGCCCGGTTCGGAAACGCTCTCCTTAGTAGTGGTCAGTGCCTCCATGTCGAATCCGGCGGCAAGAATCGTCACCTTCACACGGTCGCCGAGCGACTCATCGTATGCTACACCATAGATCACGTCAACCTTATCGTCGAGACTGGTGACAAACGTGGTGAACGCCGCCATCTCGCCCGTCTTGAATTTCTGCTCCGCATTGCGCGAATAGTAGAGATTGAACAGCAGCTTTTTGGAACCGATAATATCACGATGTTTCAACAGAGGTGACTTCAGAGCCGCGTCAATGGCATTCTGCACTCGCTTCTCACCTTCGCCGTAGCCACATGATATGATGGCAGTGCCGCCGTCGCGCAAAGTGGTGTCCACATCGTTGAAGTCCAGGTTTATACGGGCGTCACGGGTGGTTATAAGCTCCGATATGCTCCGTGCCGCCATAGCCAGGGTGTCATCTGCCTTGTCGAAAGCACAGTCGAAATCCAGATCGGGATATATGTCGACCAGACGCTCGTTGTTGATAAGCAGCAGGGCGTCCACATATTTTCGCATTTCCTCGGCTCCTTTCAGTGCCTTGGTGATCTTCTTCAGGCCTTCGAACATAAACGGGATAGTCACAATGCCGACTGTGAGCACTCCGCGGTCCTTGGCCACCTTTGCCACGACCGGCGCGGCTCCGGTGCCGGTGCCGCCGCCAAGACCGGCTGTGATGAAAGCCATCTTCGTATTGTCATCAAAAATATGGCTTACGGCATCTATGCTCTCCAAAGCAGCCTCATGAGCCACTTCCGGCTTGTTGCCTGCCCCGAGACCCGTATGGCCAAGCAGCACCCGCTCAGGCACAGGCGAATTGTCGAGCGCCTGCTTGTCTGTGTTGCACACAACGAACTTGACGTGCTCCACACCTTGTTTATACATATATCCCACGGCGTTGCCGCCGCCACCGCCGACACCCACTACCTTTATTATGGATGTCTTGCTGGGATCAATACCTTCATTGACAATAAAGTCAGACTGCCGGCAAATATCGTCGATACTCATATAACTATATACAGTGTAATTTTATTCTTTGGATTAATTAATCGTCTTCCTCCTCGTCGTCATCATCGACAAATTCCGGCGGAGTCACGCCCTCCTTGATCTTGCCCCAGAGCTTCGACAGGAAATTGCGGCCAGGTATGCGTTCGATGTCGTCGTCATCGCTGTCAAAGCCATTATCATTGCCCTTCCTGCCGTCAGCAGCGGATACATTCTGCTGAACAGTCTCCACCTTAGGCGCCGTAACCGTGACACAAGGCGCCGTGGCTTCCTTGCTCAACTTATATAAGAGGGCTATCACATCCACATCGTCAGCCATACGGATCTTGGATCCTGACGCCTGCTTCACAGACGAAGGCAATGTGCCGCGCCGCACCGTCATGTTGGTGAAGTCTCCGAGTTCATCGCAGAAACCGGCAAGCATGGAGCCGCCGCCCACCACCACTATGCCTGAAGGCAGATCGGCTGCCGAAAGGCCTGCGTATGAAATCTGTTCGGCCACATTGACCACGATCTCGCCGGCGCGAGCGCTGACATAATTGTTGATCTCGGTATCATCTATTCCCTCAAGCCGCAGACCGCTCTGCATATTTCCGTGAGGATTAGCATTGCCTACCGCCTTTTTGAGTTCCTCGGCCCGCTCCTCGGAATAATGGAGAGCCATTATATCGCGAGTGATATGGCGCGAACCGAGCGGCACTGTGTTGAGATACCGCAACACACCTCCTTTATAAATGGACACCGTAGAAGTCTCTGCACCGCAGTCCACCAGCATCACTCCCAGCCGTTCATCGTCGGTAAGCACCATCTCGGCCAAAGCCGTCTGACGGACCACATAACCGTTGATCTTAAGACCGAGTTTCTCCGTGACTGCCAGATTAAGGTTTCTCAGCATCTGCGCACGGCAGTTGATCACATTGACCTCGGCCGACATGGTCCGGCCCACAGTGCCGACAGGCACTGTAATGCTCATGTTGTCAACCACAAACTCACCGGGTTCGACCTCCACGACCTCACGGTCCGGATTAAGCGAACTTTTGGCCCTCTCAAGCAGCTCGTCGACCATATCGTGAGTGATCTCCAGCTCCTCCGGCAAAGTAATGTCTATCTGACGCTGGACAGCCATCAGCGACCGGCCGCCCACGCCAAGATACACAGCCGAAACCTTGGCCGGCGAGATACGGTTGTTAAGTTTCATGATAATGCCGTTGAGCACGTTGGCCACTTCCTTGACATTCTGCACGCCGCCATAGCGCACATAGTTGGGTGACTGCTTCTCTTCTTCAACGGCGCGTACGGTAAGCGAACCGCCGGGTTCGACTTCGCCCACTGCTCCCTTGATCTTGGAGCTGCCGATCTCAATGGCTACGATGTGGCGGGATTTGTTCATGGTTGACTATATTCGTTTTGATTGTTTTTTTATTTGTTGTCGCTTTAATGTGTCAGCAATAACGGCCGACGACGACATAGTGCCTATGTCGTCTCCTTCGTTTTCAAGCTCTTCGATCACGTCCACCGACGGCGGCGGCAATTTCCCCCTACGGCGTGTGGCCACGATCTGGCCGTCCCACTTCACGGATATGGTGTCGTAAAACTCCCATCCCTTTACCGGCAGGACCTCCTTGTAAAACGTTTTGAGTCTGGAAAACTTATCCGCTATATTGTCCACATCTCCAAAATTAATGACATGACCGCGCATCGTGGGCAAAAGAAACACATTGGCACTGTCACGGACCGAGATCATGGACACCAGAGCGTTCCATTCACCATGGGCCGACATGTAATCAAGCAGCGGAAGAAGACGCACGGCGGGAAACTCCGCAGTGAACCGCCCGACAACCTGCGGCACATCCACCCGAAAACGCGCGTCGGCGCCTATACGCTTGCCCTCTCGGTTTATATAGTAACTTCTGCCGTTGCTTGTCCACAGGCGGGCCACAGGCTCCATCGGATGCACGGTGACGCGGATGCGATTGTCAGACAGACGATTGACCAAAGCACGCTCAAGTTTATCGAGACCGTTGAGATAGCGTTCCAGAGAATCCAGATCTATATCTGTTATTCTCATCACCTTCATACGCTGTACCAACGACCCCAGCTCTTTGGTCATCTCGTCGGAAGTGACGAATCCGAGCTGCCTGTCATCGGCCACATGGACCCTGTCGCCGTCCAGACCCATACAGATCTGTTCTCTGGCCTGCGAGCGCGCCCATGTAAGCGCCACACACAAGTACAGCACCAGGATCACCACGCCGACCGCGGCCCCGATTGTTCGTTTTGTCACCATCTGAGACGTTCCACTATTTCAGGCAGAAGCAGATTGATGTCGCCGGCTCCTACTGTAAGAAGAATTTCAGGCTTCATCCTGTCAAGCACTTCAGCGAGGTCCGCGCGGGCTACCATATGCTTCACCGGCGATGTGACGCGGTCCAGAATTATCTCCGATGTCACCCCCTCGATCGGTTCTTCGCGGGCAGGATATATGGGCAGGAGCAGAACCTCATCCGCACCCGACAGGGCTTCGGCAAATTCGGGCGCGAAATCCCGCGTGCGTGAATACAGATGCGGCTGAAAAGCCACCGTAAGCCTGCGGTTAGGATAGAGTTTGCGCACAGACTGTATCGAAGCCCTCAATTCGTCGGGATGATGGGCATAATCGTCGATCACAGCCCGACGAGGTTCACGTATATAGAATTCAAACCGGCGTTTTGCCCCAAGAAACGACCCCATTGCCTCACGTATGTGGTCAGGCGACACCGACGTGTTGCCTGTGAGCAGAATAGCCGAACATGCCGCCACGGCGTTGTCGATATTCACCTCCACAGGCACTCCGAGCGATATGTGACGTATAACCGACCACGGAGTCACAAGGTCGAATGTGATATGTCCGTTGGAATAATTTATAGCCGATGCGCGGAAATCACCGTCGGCACCGCCATAGGTATAGACACGCACGCCGTCGGCGACACGCGGCCGCATCTTCAGTCCGGTGTGCATCAGCAGGACTCCGTCCGGAGCTATCAGTTCGGTGAATCGGGCAAAGCTCTCCAGATAGGCCTCTTCCGTGCCATATATGTCAAGATGGTCGGGATCGGTCGATGTGACCACCGCCACCGAAGGATGGAGATGGTGGAAAGAACGGTCATATTCATCGGCTTCTATGACTGCATACGGTGAAGTCTCGTCAAGCAGATAGTTGGTGTTGTAATTCCGTAGAACTCCGCCGAGAAAGGCATTGCATCCCACTCCCGACACTTTCAGCAGATGGGCGGCCATGGAGCTGGTGGTTGTTTTGCCGTGTGTGCCGGCAAAACATATAGCAGTCGTTTCACGGGTGACACGTCCGAGGACCTGTGCGCGCTTGACGACCTCAAATCCGTTCTGCCTGAACCACGACAGCCCCGCATGACACTCCGGCACGGCCGGGGTATAGACCACCAGCGTGTCGGATGGATCGCGGAAATCATCCGGAATAAGGGACGGATCGTCGGAATATGATATGGCCACGCCTTCCGACTCAAGCGCCTGTGTGAGATCGGAAGGCGTGCGGTCATAGCCGCCAACCTTGCAACCCCGCGCAAGAAAATACCTCTCGAGAGCCGCCATGCCGATTCCTCCGGCACCAACAAAATATATATTTTTCTTTTCCATTGAACTAACGGGATATTTCATGAATCTTGTCCACGATCTTCTCATCGGCGTCACGCAGACCCATTGCCGCCGCATTGCGGCTGAGCGACTCGCGCATGCCATCATCCTTGAGCAGAGCCGTCACCGCCGGTACAAGTTCACGGCGAGCATCGGCGTCAAGTATCATCACCGCCGCCCCGCGGCTGGCAAGAGCTTCGGCATTTTTGCGCTGATGATCCTCAGCAACATTGGGCGAAGGCACCAAAATAGCAGTCTTGCCGAGCAATTGCAATTCCGATATGGTCCCGGCGCCCGCGCGCGACACCACTATATCTGCCGCACGATAGGCCAGCGCCATGTCGGAGATAAATGCCGATGCTTTCACCCCGGCCGTCTGCTCTGCCACTGGGATGAATTCCTCGGCATACAGTTTACCGGTCTGCCACATCACGGAAGCTCCGGCATCTGTCAGGCTCCTCAGCCCGGGTGCAATACTTTCGTTTACGGTCCGGGCACCCAGCGATCCACCCACCACCAGCACAAGCGGCTTCTCCGGATCAAAACCAAGTTGCCGCTTAGCTTCGGCCGGGGTCAGAGACAGGGAAAACAGATCGGCTCTGACCGGATTGCCAGTAAGCATGATCCTGTCAGCAGGGAAAAAGCGCTCCATTCCCTCATAGGCCACACAGATCGCCTTTGCCTTCCGGGCAAGCAGCTTGTTTGTCACTCCAGCGTATGAGTTCTGCTCCTGGATCAGAGTGGGTATGCCCATTTTCTGCGCCTGCTTCAGCACTGGACCGGAAGCATATCCCCCCACCCCTATCACTGCGTCCGGCGCAAATTGCTTCAATGTCCTACGGGCGATTCTCAGCGACTTCCACAGTTTGAAAAGCACGGATACATTACGCCACAGACGCCGGCGGTCAAATCCGGCCACAGGCAGCCCGACAATCTCATAGCCGGCCGCAGGCACCCGTTCCATCTCCATACGGCCCAGTGCGCCGACATAAAGGATGCTGCAGTCAGGCTCTCTGCGTCTCAGGGCATTGGCAATGGAGAGCGCCGGAAAGATATGTCCTCCCGTGCCACCTCCGCTGATCAGATATTTTTTAGACATAGTTGATTCCTTTCAATTAAATTTGTGTCGGATTCTCCGCACGCATATTCTCCGGCAAAGATTCAGCTTCCTGCTTCTGAATTTTGCGCTGCGAATCCGTGCGCACCGCAAACCGGCTCACACTGAGCATAATGCCGAATGCAATGGATGTGACCAATATGCTCGTGCCGCCTTTTGAAAACAGCGGCAACGGCTGTCCGGACACAGGACCGGCACCGCTCACTATCGCCATGTGACACAGCGCCTGAAACGCGATCATCACGGCCATGCCGGTGACCAGAAATGCCGGATAGGCCTGAGTACACCGGGCAGCGATATAATACGCACGGGCCAGCAGCCACAGATACAGCACCATGATGGCAAGTCCGCCTATGAATCCGAGATCTTCCACTATAATGGCAAAGATATAATCTGAAAACGCCAGAGGAAGCCGGGAAGTTTCACGGGA
>BLLX01000055.1 GCA_011959405.1 Muribaculaceae bacterium | reverse complement strand
ATCTTAAATGAAAGAGCCGTGATATGTCATGGCAATTTAAACCTTAAAATTGTTTGCATTTGAAAATTTATGTGTATATTTGCCGCCGATATCATATCATGAAAACATTATCGTGAAAAGCTAAACAGTCTATTTAATATACTCATTTTCCCAACAATTTAATTTTATGAGAAATTTTACTCTTCTGATGGGCTTGCTCGTCGCAGGCTCCGCAGCAGCTGAAAGCTACACGTTTGTGAAGCCGGAGTTGTCGTCTGCCGCTAAACCCAAGTATTACAAGATTGCGTCTGACCGTGTTATGGACCTTGGCGCAGTTGATCCTGAAGCAGCAGATACGATCACTACGGCTGAGGGCCTTCTGGAAGCTAAAAAGAGTCAGTACAAGTCTGCCGGCGCAGTTGCCGACAATGAAGGTCTGTTTGTTGACCGCCCTTGGCTCGGCCTGCATGGCACCACAGCCGCATTCTCGCTGTATGATTCTCTGGTGCCCTCATACACCATGTACTGGCGTTTTGAACGTGACGAGAGCAACTCTAATCCCAATGCTCTCCGCATCGGTAACCTCGCATCCGATATGGCTTTGAATGCCAGTGCCAACCCTATGGCAATTGAAATCGGCGGTCCTATCGTTTATGTAAACGATCTGTCCGGTATGGAATATAATGCCAAGAAGTGGGTCCGTGAAGAAAGCGGTTCTTACGTAATGGTTGAAGTGGAAGATTCCGTTAGCACTTTTGCTGAAAACAGCTTCTGTTTCTCCAAGTCTGCCAACTTCCGCAACGGTAAGGATTGCATTGACGTGAACAACTACTACAGTCAGCCTGCAGCATCAGATCCTCAGGTTGTATATATGAAGGCCGTATGGAATCCTTTCTCCGACGGTATCGGTAACATAAATAACGGTTCTATCTTCTATTTTGTTGAAGCTACTGAAGCTGAAGTTGCAGCAGCTGAAGCTGCTTACCTCGCATCAGGCGACGGTCAGGTCTTCATCGATGCTGCACGCAACAATGCTCTCAATGCCTTCGGTGTAGGTTTTGAGAACGTTCCCTCGCTGTATGAGGCTGCCGATATTGCAACAGCCCGTGAAGCTATCGAAGCTATGGATTTCCAGGCTTCCGATTGCAAGAGCATTGCCGAACTCAACACCATGGTGTCTGAAGTATATGCTACAGCTGACAAACTGATGGAGCCTGTGTTCAAGAATGCAGACAAGAAACTCGTTACTTTCGAGTGCCGTGAGATCCGTCCTTATGAGATCGTAAACGAATATGGCGAAATCGAAACCATTGAAGAATATGCTTTCCTTGGCGCCGGTCACTTCAAATTCTCGGAAGTAGACTCCATGGGTAACTACAATGACACCATTGTGCCTATGAGCCTTGTGCCCATTCTTCCTGATCCTGTGACTTATGAACCGTCCGATTCCTGCCATTGGTCTCTGATGTATGCAGGTGGCTCATACTTCAATCTGTATAATCAGGCTTTGGGTGTATTCATTTCTGAGGAAATCTCTCCTTTGAACCAGTGCTGGCATACCACATGGCATGCAGAAAACGCAGGCCGTTTCCAGATCATTGGTATTCCTGAAGAAGGAGCTGAGCCTGATGTTGTAGGTCTGTACATGCCTTCTGCCGGTGAACAGGGCTATATACATGCCGCCGGTGAGCAGACCCACAGCAATATCGTAAGATGGTCACGCAGTAGCGGCAGCAGCAGCGATCTCGGAGCTTCTGCTTCTGACTGGTCTCTGTCTGTGATCGGCGAGAATGTAGGTCTGGAATCTATCGTTGTGGACAAAGTCGAGAACAATGTTAACACAGGTATTTATGACATGACCGGCCGTCGTATATCCAAAATCACAAACAGCGGTCTGTATATCGTAAACGGTAAGAAGATGCTTATCAAGAAGTAATTTTCTCTGAAATAGAATAAAAAAGCGGTGTCGCACAACAGTGTCGACACCGCTTTTGTTACATTATATACAGCTGAATTGTAAATTTTTGCGTAAATTTGACCTCAGCAAGATTTATTACCTATTTTTAATACTATTTCATCAATGTATTTCAGTAAAGTTTATGCCGTCCTATCTTTAGCTGCGGCTTGCGGAGCGTTTTCCGTAAGTGCTGAGACGGTAGTTACCAAGCTTAATCCACATGCTGTAGAAGTGGATTTCGACGGTGGTGCGCAGATGCTCGTCGATTTTTATGGCGATAATATTTTTCGTCTGTTTTCCGATCCCGATGGCGGTATTGTCAGGCCGCCGGTAGCAGATCCTCCGGCGCAGATTCTGGTGGATTCACCGCGTGCTGACATGGGGGAGGTGACAATTACCTCGGACAAGGACAGGATTTACGTCACTACATCTAAAGTGAAAATCACACTTGAAAAGAAATCTCCGCTGTTTTCTGTGACTAATCTGTCAACTGGTAAGACTGTCGTAGAGACGTTATCTCCTGTGGAATTTGACGGTGGTATGACAAAATTGTCCGTGAAAACCGGACCGGGAGAGTATTTCTATGGCGGTGGAGTGCAGAACGGACGCTTTTCTCATCGCGGCAAGACAATAGAGATACGCAATACTAATTCATGGACTGACGGTGGAGTGGCATCTCCAACGCCATATTATTGGTCGACCGGCGGATATGGCATGATGTGGCACACATTCGCTCCCGGATCGTATGATTTCGGAGCCACAGATCCCGGAGTAGTTTCGCTTAGCCATGAAATACCATATCTTGATATGTTCTTTATGGTGAGTCCTTCGCCGGTGGGATTGCTCAACGACTTTTATCAGTTGACCGGTAATCCGGTATTGCTTCCTAAATTCGGGTTTTATGAAGGTCACCTGAACGCATACAATCGCGACTATTGGAAAGAGGATGACAACGGTATTCTTTATGAGGATGGCAAAAAATATAAAGAGAGCCAGACCGACAACGGAGGAATACGCGAGAGCCTTAACGGAGAGCTGCCTGGAAACTACCAGTTTTCGGCACGTGCGGTGATAGACCGTTATAATGCTCACGATATGCCTCTCGGCTGGATTCTCCCTAATGACGGTTATGGCGCCGGCTATGGCCAGACCTCTACTTTGGATGGAAATGTGCAGAATCTTCGTGAATTTGGAGAATATGCCCGCAAGCACGGGGTGGAAATAGGCTTGTGGACACAAAGTGACCTGCATCCAAAGGATGGAATCGAACCGTTGCTGCAGCGCGACATTGTCAAGGAGGTGAGGGATGCCGGTGTGCGCGTGCTTAAGACGGATGTGGCTTGGGTAGGCGCCGGCTACTCATTCGGACTGAACGGTGTGGCCGATGTCGGAGAGATCATGCCTTACTACGGCAATGACGCACGTCCGTTCATCATCTCTCTTGACGGATGGGCCGGCACTCAGCGCTATGCCGGAATATGGACCGGCGACCAGACCGGCGGTGAATGGGAATATATCCGTTTCCATATACCCACCTATATCGGATCGGGCCTGTCCGGCCAACCTAATATAACGTCGGATATGGACGGTATTTTCGGCGGACGGCACTTAATGGTGAATATACGTGATTTCCAGTGGAAAACGTTTACGCCAATGGAACTTAACATGGATGGCTGGGGTGCGAATCCTAAATACCCTCAGGCAATTGAAGGAGCCGAAGGAATAAACCGCGCTTATCTGAAACTGAAGTCCGAACTGCTGCCGTATGCCTATACGGCAGCCCGTGAAGCCGTTGACGGCAAGCCGATGATACGGGCAATGTTCCTTGATTATCCTAATGATTATACTCACGGCCCGGCTACAGGCTATCAGTTTATGTATGGACCTTCGTTTCTTGTAGCTCCCATATATCAGGAAACACTTGCTGGAGATGGCGGAGCAGATTACCGTAACAACATATATTTGCCGGAGGGCACTTGGTTTGACTATTTCAGCGGAGACAAGTATACCGGCGGGGTTGTATGGAATTATTTTGAATCTCCCGCATGGAAGCTGCCCGTATTTGTGAAAGCCGATGCAATAGTTCCGATGGTCAACCCTAACAATAATCCTTCGCAGATCGACAACGGCTTGCGTATCTATGAACTGTGGCCGCAGGATAAGGGAGAATATACTGAATACGACGACGACGGGGCTACTGAAGCCTATCGTAACGGCGTATGTGTGACAACACATATTTCTTCGTCCGTCAAGGGCAATGAGCTGACCGTGGCCATTGATCCGTCGGTCGGTACATATTCGGGATTCAATGCCCATAAAGCTACCGAGCTTCATATCAATGTGTCGGAAGCGCCTAAATCGGTGTCTGCCGCAGTGGGTGGCAAGAAAGTGAAACTCACGGAGGTCTCTTCTCTTGAAGAGTTCAAGAATGGCAAAGATGTATATTTTCTCAATGAGACACCTAACCGTCTGAAACAATTCGGCGCCGAAGATGCAGCCGACATGCGTCCGCAGCTGTGGGTCAAACTGGCTTCGACCGATGTGACCGCGAATGCAGTGAAAGTGCAGATAAAAGGATTTGTACTTAATCCGGATGCTCCGTCCATGCTTGCTGTGAACGCACCGGCAGTTCCCGTCATTGCTGTTGACGAGAATACCGATGTGCAGCCTTATTCCATATGCCTGCGGTGGAAGCCGGCCTTTGATGCCGAATGTGTCGAAATTGAGCACGATGGCATGCTGTACACTCATCTCATGCCTGTAGAGTCGGGCAATTATTTTGTATTTGAAAACCTGAAGCCCTCGACGGAATATTCATTTAAGGTGCGAGCAAAAAATCCGGCAGGAATGTCGGAATGGACGGAAGTGTCGTACACCACCAAGGACAATCCTCTGGAATTTGCAATATCAGGCATATCCGCCACATCCACAGCCGACGATCAGCCCGGATTCGGACTTTGGCGTCTGTTTGATTTCGAGGAGCGTGGAGATGTATGGCATACACATTATGCAAACCGCAATGCCGTGCCGTTTGATATTGTGATGGATCTCGGTTCGTTTAACCGTCTGGATCGATTCGATTATCTGCCGCGTCATGATGCCGGCAACGGCACGATCACTGCCGGTTCGGTAGCTATCAGCGAGAACGGCACTGACTGGACTGAACTTGGCGATTTCAAGTGGCAGCGTTCGTCAGACACCAAGACGTTCGGATTTGACGGTCAGCCGCTGGTGCGCTATATAAAGATGCATGTGACAGAAGCGGTTGGCGGATTCGGTTCCGGCCGGGAGCTGTTTGTGTTCAAAGTGCCTGGAACTCCGAGCTATCTGCCGGGTGATATAAACAATGACGGCAAGATAGATGAAAATGACCTGATGTCATATACCAACTATACCGGACTGCGTCGCGGTGACAGTGACTTCGAGTATGTGAGCATGGGCGATGTGAACCGTAACGGTTTGATAGATGCCTACGACATATCTGTGGTGGCTACCCGGCTCAATGGAGGTGTTGATGCGGGAAGTGCGTCAGCAATTGCCGGTACGGTAACAGTGTCTTCCGACAAGCGTTCGTATGCACCTGGCGATGAGGTCCGATTGACAGTAAGCGGCAAAGGTCTCTCCGGGCTTAATGCAGTCAGCATGGCTTTGCCGTATGATCCGGCGGCTTATGAATATGTAGGAGTGGAGCCGGTTGCTGTCGGACATATGGAGAATCTGACATACGACCGTCTGCACACGGCGGGAGACAAGGTTCTGTATCCCACGTTTGTCAATTTAGGCGACAAAACAGTTGTGGAAGGTGATTCTGATCTGTTTGTGCTTAAATTCCGTGCAAAGGTACGTGGCGCTTTCTCTCCGAAGCCACACACCGTTATTCTGGTGGACAAAGCTTTGGGTACAATCGTGCTATAAATCTATTGATAATACCGATTTTAACGACAAACGCCGTGACATCCTTTGTCACGGCGTTTTGTCGTTGCTTATAGTCTGATTCCGTATTTTAAGATGCGCTCTTCCATCATTGCTGACGGGATGAATCGCATTAATGTGTCGGTGACTGTGTTGAGCATGCATTGGCGTATGTAATCTTCCTTGATATACAAGGAGACACGGCGTTGCGAGAGATAGTCGCCTTCGATCCGGCGCACATTGGATCGCTGACGCTCCGAAAGCAAAGGCAGGTGCATTTCCGGAATTATGGTAAATCCGCCGTTGATGTCAACGATCCGTATCAGAGTGTCGATGCTGCCGGCCTCGTATATGTGATGCCCCTTGGCCCGGGCTTTGCAGAAACTGAATGCGCTGTCTCTAAGACATTGCGCTTCCTTCATGATCCACATGTTCTCATGCTCGAGCATTTCAGGAGTGAAAGACGGGGCTTTTCGCCAGCAGTTTTCGGCCAGATAAACCCAGAAATTTTCGGTGTATAGAGATATCTCGAGTATTCCGGGGCTGCGGTGTCCGCTTATGGCAATTCCGGCGTCGACTTGCGAGTGCCGCAGCGATTCGAGCATATTTTCCGCTTTTTGTTCCATGATAGACAGGTTTACCTGTGGATATGTCTCGAGGTAATATCTTATGAATTGCGGCAGAATGTAAGGAGCGATTGTCGGTCCTATGGCAAGAGACAGGTTTCCTGATACGATGCCTTTATCCTCGGCTATCAGTTCTGATATGCGATCGGCTTCTATAACAGCATGTTCGGCCTGACGGATGATTTTTTCGCCGGCAGTGGTGGGTGTGACTTTTTTATTGGAACGTTCGAAGATGCGCACGTCAAGTTCTTCCTCCAGTTTTACGAGCATGGCGCTTAGAGTCGGTTGTGATACTCCTTCCGATTCCGCAGCCTTCGCAAAATTGCGGTAGCGGTTTATGGCAATGATATATCTGAGCTGTTGCAGAGTCATAATGATAGATTTTCTTTATGTAAAGATATAAATAATCGTTCGTTTGCCAATTATAAAATATCTAATTTTGCACAGACAATCAATAATTACGAATACAAAAATCAAAATTTTATGTCAGCAAAGCCGTTTCATCGTCATCTGGAAGTAAAAGGTCTGCCGCTTTATTGGATCTTACTTGCATATCTTGTAATCGGATATTTTTATCCTGTGGCCGGATTTGCCGCACTTGTGTGTATGATTGCACCTGTTGCCGTTTCTGTAAGACGTGGGCGATGGTGGTGCGGAAATGCCTGTCCGCGCGGAAGTTTTTATGACAGGGTTATGTCGCGCTATTCACCTCATCGTCCTATTCCTAAATTTGTGCGTACGTTCTGGTTCCGGCTGTTTATGGTGATGTTTATTTTCACTATGTTTGGCGTGCAAATGTATTTTGCATGGGGAGACTGGAATGCGATGGGCATGGTGTTCTGGAAGATCATACTGATCACCACAGTTGTGGGAATTGTACTTGCTTTTATATACGCTCCGCGTACGTGGTGCTCCTTCTGCCCTATGGGCACGCTTTCCTCATGGGTGGCGCCACGCGACAAGTCCAAGCTGCCGGATGGCTACAGGAGCATACATGTGAGTAGCAGATGCCAGATGAAATGTATGAGTTGCGCACGGGTGTGTCCGATGCAGCTCACTCCATACGACAGCCGGGGAGATGAGCACGGCTATCTGCATCCGGATTGCATCAAATGCGGCAAATGCACGGTAGGATGCCCGATTAAAATTATGGCAATGAGTAAATGAATAACATAATAAACAACACAAAAACGATTGACAATATGGCAAATATTAAAGAATACCAGCAATATCTTCGCGGATATGATTATACGGGCAAAATTCCTGTGGTCATTGATTTTTATGCTACATGGTGCGGTCCGTGCAAAATGCTTGCTCCTTATATGGAGCGTCTGGCAAAAGAATATGAAGGGCGTATAAAAGTGCTTAAAGTGGATGTTGACAAAAACAGCGCACTGGCATCGGCAGCGAGAATACAGTCTATTCCTACATTGTTTTTTATCGATGAAAACGGTGAAATAGAGCGATATACCGGAGCATTGCCCTATAGCGAACTTGTGAGCAGGGCAGAGAAACTCCTTGTACGTAAGTAAGACTGAGATGCAAATATCAATTTATCAGCTATTCCTTATTTGCCGATAAGGGATAGCTGATATTATATTTATTTTACAAAGTTATGCAATCTTAGGGAGAGTTCAGTCGCTTTTTGTATTGCAGGGATATGTTGATCCCGCGGATTATGGATAGGCAGATGCTCCGCTCCCGATTTCACGGGGCTGACGCGGCTCCATTTATGTGGGAGGTCTGAACGATTGAATGTCGGCGGTTGTTTAATGTTTCAGAGATCTTTATTGTTTAATCAATTTGTATTGAGATACTATGAAAAAATCATTTTTTATGGCGATTTTGGTATTGGGCGCAAGCAGCATAGCCGGTTCGGCTTCTGCTAAGACTTCGCAGGAGTTTCTCACCGATTTTCAGAAGTTTGTGAATTTTGTGGTGGGAGATGATACTAAACTGAGTCCGGAACTGAAACTCAGGGCTGATTCAATATATAATGAGTATCAGCTGGAATATGACAAGGTTTATAAGGCCAAGATGACTTCCGGGCAGAAGGAAAAATATAATCAGTCACGCGGACAATATACCAAATATCAGCTTGGCGAAAAAGCCGGCAAGGTGACTAACAAGGTCGACAGCGTAAGCACCGGTATATATGACAAGGTCGAGGATAAGGTATCAGAGGGAGTAAGTTTCCTTAAAGGGCTGTTTAAATAACAGCAGCTATTGATATCATAGCTCAGGCGTCACAGGGCCTTCGCGGAGTATGACAGGAGCGGCTGAATCGGTAAGATCGATTATCGCCGAACTCATTATTTCACGGAAGTCACAGGCGTCTGAGTCTTTTATTATGGCTTCCACGGAGTGCTCGAAGTCGTAAGGGTCGGTATCGCCGATGGAGCCGCTCAGCAGAGGATTGCCAAGATCGTCGGCCATGGCGCGTGCGATGCTGTTTGCTGGAATTCTTATTCCGACCTGCTTGCGCCCTTTAAATATTTTGGGCAGAGATGTGGATGCAGGCAGGATAAAGGTAAAGGGGCCTGGAAGGTTGGCACGCATTATCGAGAATGCGCGGTTGTCGATCCGGGCGTATGCCGATGCCTGGCTTAACGAGGAACATACAATTGACAGTGTCTGTTTCTCGGGATTTACGCCTTTGAGTCTGCATAGAGTTGTGATGGCCGCTCCATTGAGCGCGTTGCAGCCAAGAGCCGGATGGGTGTCGGTGGGATAGACTACAAGTTGCCCGCGACGCAGAATTTCAGAAATACGACCCAATGCTCTGAGATCTATATTGGATGGATGTAGTTCAAATGTTTCCATTTTGCGGATTGGAGATGTGTGAAATATTAAAAAACCCTTACGGCCGATGAGACCGTTAAGGGTTTTTCTAAAAAAGTTTTGATGACGTGATGCTTATTCAGCAGCAGCTTCGGGAGCGGCTTCTGTTGCAGCTTCTTCAGCGGCGGCAGCGGCTTCTGCTTCGGCTTTTGCGGCAGCGAGTTCAGCTTTCTTCTTGGCCACGGCTTCAGCCTTGGCTTTGTTGACAGCCTGCTCGGCTTCCAGACGCTGTTTAGCGGCCTGTTCGCGTTTTGTAGCCATGGAAGTCTTTTCTGCATCTACGGCAGCTTGCTTCTTTTGTTTCCAGGCGGCGAAGCGCTTTTCAGCTTCTGCTTCGTCGAAGGCGCCTTTCTTGACGCCACCCTGAAGGTGCTTCATCAGCAGCACGCCTTCCTGGGAAAGGATGTTGCGCACTGTGTCAGTGGGCTGTGCACCCACATTCAGCCAATACAAAGCCCGCTCGAAGTTCAAAGATATTGTAGCAGGATTAGTGTTCGGATTATAAGAACCTATCCTTTCAATAAATTTGCCATCTCGTGGCGCCCTGCTATCGGCGATTACGATCGGATAAAACGCGTAGTCTTTGTGACCGCGGCGTTGCAGACGAATCTTGGTTGCCATTGGTTTGTTTTGTTGTGTAAGTGAATTAAGTTGGTTTTGTATTGTTGCTTAAAAGCGCTGCAAATTTACGAAATTTTACCCAGATTGCCAAATGTTTTTCAAGAATTTTCAAGGAGTTGCATGAAGTCGTCCTCTGATAAAAGCGGAATGCCGAGTGCCGCGGCTTTTTCGAGCTTGGACGGCCCCATATTTTCGCCGGCAAGTACAGCGGTGGTCTTTTTGGAGATTGAACCTGAGTTTTTGCCACCGTGCATTTCGATCATGGCTTTATACTCGTCGCGGGAATGGCGCGAGAATGTGCCGGATATGACTATGGTCTGTCCGGCAAGCAGATCGGAGCGTTCGTCGGTGATGTCATCGGGCATGTGCATCTGAACTCCGGCCGCACGCAGGCATTCTATGTTGCGGCGGTTGCGTTCGTCGGCAAAATATTCGGTGATTCCCTGAGCCATGGCTGGGCCGACATCATCTATTGCAATGAGCTGCTCATCGGTCATTGCGGCGAGAGTGTCGATATCACCGGCTGCTTTTGCTATTTTTTTGCTCATGGTGGCTCCTACGTTGGGTATTGACAGGGCGTAGACCACACGGTCAAACGGTACACTCTTGGATGCTTCGACGCCTTCGAGCAACCTGTCGGCGCTTCTCGGTCCGAATCCGTCGAGAGTGAGCAGTTGGTCCCGAGTCAGGGTGTAGATATCGGCTGTGTCTGTTACCAGGCCGCGGTCATAGAGTTGTCGGGCGGTTTCTGCTCCGATTCCTTCTATATCCATCATTTTACGTGCGGCGAAATGCTCGATGCGTCCTATGATCTGTGGCGCACATCCGTATTGGTTAGGACACTTCCATGATGCGTCGCCTTCTTCGCGTATGAGAGCGGTGCCGCATACGGGGCAGTGTGTCACGAATTGTACTTCTTTACATTCCGGACTGCGGGCGCCGGTGTCAACCCCTGTGATCTTTGGGATTATTTCACCGCCTTTTTCCACGTAGAGCATATCGTTCTCGTGAATGTCGAGAGTCCGCACTATGTCGGCATTGTGCAGTGAGGCACGTTTGACCACAGTGCCGCTCAGGAGCACCGGCTCCAGATTGGCCACAGGAGTGACTATGCCGGTGCGTCCGACTTCGAATGACACGAATCGGAGTCTGGTCAGCGCCCGTTCGGCGGGAAATTTGTAGGCAATGGCCCAACGTGGAGATTTGGCCGTGAAGCCGAGATTGAGCTGCTGACGCAGTGAATTGACTTTAAAAACAAGACCGTCTGTGGCGACAGGCAGTTCCTTGCGAGCGGAGTCCCAGTGGGTTATAAATTCGTCTACTTCCTCGATAGTGTGCAGTTTGCGGAGCACAGGGGTGATCTTGAATCCCCATGACCCGGCTGCCATCAGGTTGTCGTAGTGATTGTCGAAAGGCAGTTCATTGCTCAGCACATAGTAGAAATATGCGTCAAGTCCGCGTCGTGACACTTCGGAGGGATTGAGCAATTTGAGTGTGCCGGACGCTGCGTTGCGTGGATTGGCGAACAACGGTTCCTCGTTGGCTTCGCGCTCACGGTTAATCCGGTCGAATTCAGCCCAAGGCAATAATATCTCGCCACGGATTTCAAACGAGCGCGGCCATCCAGACCCCTGTAGCCGGAGTGGTATAGAGCGTATGGTCATGATATTGGCGGTGACCACGTCGCCGCGGGTGCCGTCGCCGCGGGTCACGGCACGGACGAGCCGGCCGTCTTCATATATGAGAGAAATGGATGTGCCGTCGTATTTCATTTCGCCTACGATGGCTACGTCTTCCGAAGGGAGCGCGTTGTGGACGGATGTCACAAATTTATCCACCTCGCCGATTGAATATGTATTGCCCAGTGACAGCATGGGGCGTACGTGTTCGGCCTGTTCGAATCCGCCGCTGAGCAGATCGCTGCCGACCCGTCGGGTGGGTGACAGCGGATCATCATATTCGGGATGGGCTTTCTCAAGATCTTCAAGCCGGTGCATCATTGCATCGAATTCGGCGTCGGTGATTTCCGGCGCGTTCATCACATAGTAGAGATAATTGTGGCGATTGAGCTGCCGGCGCAGTTCGTC
The DNA here is from genome assembly GCA_011959405.1 of Muribaculaceae bacterium. Taxonomy (GTDB): domain Bacteria; phylum Bacteroidota; class Bacteroidia; order Bacteroidales; family Muribaculaceae; genus UBA3263. The sequence continues at coordinate 2,024 of BLLX01000055.1, read as the reverse complement.
GATTTCCTGTTGTTTCATTGAGAATTTGGTGGAAACGGTCAATAATTGAACGATGAGCCCCCGATAAATTCACGGATCAGGCTTGTGGATGGGATATATTTTTCGTCTATAGGGGAGAAATAGCTCAGAAATTTGCGCAGGCGGTAGGCTTCGGCATATTCCGGCACGTCGTTCGGTACACGTTTGAGGATTTCCTCTCCCCTTTCTTTCATTACGCCAAGTTCAAACAGCAGAGATGAATTGAACATGGCGTCGGCATTTTCCTGATAGGGGAAAATCCAGCGCTCTTCACCGCGGCGCACTGACGGCCAGCGTCGTATGGTCTCGACGGCACCGGTGCCGCGGTATGCGTTGTCGCGTATGATTCTGCGCAGCAGCCTGTTGTCTGTAGTCGGCACCCAGTTGTGGTCGTCAATGCTCAATGTGGTCAGGGCCGATACGTAGACTTTGAACTTCATTTTCTCTTGTATTGACGCCGTAAGTTCGGGATTGAGACCGTGAATGCCCTCGATAAGCAGGACAGACCTGTCGGACAGAGTGATCTTGTTTCCGCGGTATTCGCGTCGTCCGCTTTCAAAATTGTAATATGGAAGTTCCACTTCCTCTCCACGAAGCAGGGATGAAAGATCGGAGTTGAACTTATCGAGATCGAGTGCGTATAGTGATTCAAAGTCATAGTCGCCGGTTTCGTCCAGCGGGGTCTCGTCACGGTTGAGAAAGTAGTCGTCGAGCGATATCATCCTCGGCTCCAGAAGGTTTGTCATCAACTGGATTGCCAGGCGTTTGGTAAATGTGGTCTTGCCGCTTGAAGACGGGCCGGCAACAAGAACAATGCGGGCGCCGCCATCATCATAACGTTCGCGGATTTCATTGGCTATGCGGGCAATCTTGTTGTTATGCAGTGCTTCGGCCACATTGATCAGTCCAGGCTCCTTGCCCTCCTGAACCATAAAGTTCATTTCTCCGACATTATTCACTCCGACTATGTTGTTGAACGCCAAATGTTCGGTGAATGCTCTATACATCTTTTCCTGAGGGACCGGGGCGGCGATTGATGTCGGATCTGCCGGGTCGAATGCCATGAGAAGAAAGCCTTCTTTGTATGGCAACAGATCGAAGACGTTGAGCATGCCTGTGCTCGGTGCGAGACATCCGTAATAACTGTCGGCCAGATCGTCAAGACAATAATATGTGGAGTATAATTCTCTTTCTGACTTAAGAAGCAGCACTTTATCGTCAAGCCCTTGTTTGTCAAAAATTTCAATCACATCGGATGTTAGACGCTCTTTGCGCAGGAACGGCAGGTTGCGCTGGCATAGCAGGCTCATCTCCTCTTTGAGACGGCTTACGACGTGGTCGGATACCGGCACATCGGCACTGAGACGGCAATACCATCCATGCGACATGGAGTGTTCGATTTTGAGTTTTGCGCCGGGGTAGCACCGTTGCACGGCGCAATAGAGCATCATGCAAAGAGACCGTACGTAGACTCTTGTGCCCGATTGAGAGTTTACGGGAAGGAATTCAACAAGTTTAGGCGAATAAACACGATATGACATGGCCTCCGTCTTGTTGTTGACGCGGGCGCATATAGGTGTGAAGCCGAGACGGTCGGAGAGTCTGGCGCTTACTTCAGCAAGACGTTCGCCACCGATAACTTCAATATATGCTTTAAGATTCCGGCAGTAGATTTTCAGAGAGTCAGACATATTTTGAGATATAAAGGTCAGATATTACGTAAAATTTCAGTGGTCACATCTGAGATGGAGTCAAACACGATATCAGCATCGGCTTCGATCTCTTTTCTGGAAAGGGTAGTGGCGATGCCTATTACTTTGGCCCCTGCCGCTTTTCCCGCCCGTAGGCCTTGAAGGGAATCTTCCACTACAACACAGTCATCGGCCGACAGACCTATTTCTTTGGCTCCAAGCAGGTAGCCTTCTGGATCAGGCTTGCTTCGGCTCACCATAGAGCCATTTATAATTGCTCGAAAGTATGAGCGAAACGATGGATAAAGACTGAAA
>BLLX01000054.1 GCA_011959405.1 Muribaculaceae bacterium | reverse complement strand
GAGGAGAATGACTAATGCCCATCTCAAAGTTTTGCACTTCGATTTGGAATCTTCATTTGAGCCGTTGATTATGTAAATTCCGGGGGAGGTCGGGTGGAGTATGCGGCGTCCCTGAAGGTCATAGATGATGTCGCAGTCTGTGGCCGGCGAGGTGATACCTATGTCTGTGATAGATGCGGGGTCTTCTATGATATTTACTGGAATGTCTATGGCAAGGCCTTCATATATATCGTTGGCATTTGGTCCTGACAGTGGCTTCCATGCGTTTTGATATATAACACGTATGCGTGCGGTACATGGTGTGATGTCGTCCGGGACAGAGAGTTTGTGGCCGATTGTCATGACAGAACTGTAGTTGGCAGCTGTGTTGGATTCAGTGAAATTTTTGCCATAGCGTGCGTCCTGTTCAAATTCTGCGTCTGCGTTCCAGTCGGTATATATGACGGCATAGTTATAGCGTAGGTCCTGGCGTACGCGGCTGGTGTTCCCGAGGTTGTTGGCCAGCAGATGCAGAGTGAAGTCACTGTCTGGATATACAGTAAGGCCGTCCTCAAGAAGTGTGTAGACGGATGCAGGAGTATTGTCCCATGTATGGTCGATGTCTGCAATGGCATCTGAGGTGTAGACACGGGTGAGGTATGCGTTGCCTTGTGGGTGCATGGTGCCGGAGGGTATGGCATAGCTTGCCGTCGGGAGGTCGGGTATTGACGGATCGTGGTCAAGAACGTTGAGGTTAATGTCGTAGGCCACGCCGTCCAGAATGTTTTTGGCATTGGGGTCTGAGAGGTGTCTCCATGCATTCTGGTATATGACACGTATGCGCGCTTTGCCGGTTGTGGTGTTGGGCGGAATGGATATAGGTTGATCTACTGTCATTACGTCTGAATAGTTGGCGTCTATGCTCGCTCCTTCTATGAATTTGCCGTGTCTGCCGATTTCCTGAAAGTTTCCTGTGCCGTATGCGTCAAGATAGATTACGGCATAGTTGTAACGTAAGTCCTGGTGCATTTTTCCGTCCTTGCCGAGGTCGTTGGCTTCAAGGTGCAGGATGATAGATCCGCCGGCAGCTACATCTGGTTTTTCGTTGAGGAGTGTATAGAAGTCAGACGGTTGTTTGTCAGTGATATATTCAATATCGGTATATGCTCCGGTGGTATAGATGCGTTTTACGTAGGCTTGCCCGTCTTTGTGCATGTTTCCGTCGGGAGTGTCGTAGTCAGTGATTGCTACTGGTTGGCCGACGGTTATGAAGAAGTCATAGACGCGTCCGTTGGCCAGTGGGCCGTCGGCCGTCGGTTCTGCCGCTGAGTCAAGTGACAGTCTTGCACGATAGGTGCCGGATGTGATTCCGTCAGGGACTGACAGGAGCCAAGTGTTGGCTCCGTTTTTCGGAAGCTTTTCGTTGTCTTTGAAGGTGAAATCGCGATCGAAGTCTACCCATAAGGCAGATCTGGATGATGCAGATAGTGTTGCTGTGATTATTGACGCCGATGACGAATGTGGCGCTATGATGTTGAGGTCGGTCAGCAGTGTATAAAGGTGTTCGGGGGCTGACGTCGCTGTATAGTCCGCATCAGAGATTGTTTTCTCTGTGGTGAGGGATGTTAGGAATATGTCTGATTTTTCTCCTGTTGGCACACTGTAGCCGGCGCCTGGGGTGACGAGAGGAGTGAATCGTAGTTTATAGGAATATTCACCGGATGACGGTACTTTGTATTTGTCAAGAGTGCCGGGGCCGCATGAGCCGTTGCCAAGGCCGCGCTGCATGTAGTCGAAATGCAGAATGGTTTCAGGGCGGTGTTTGAGTTCAAAGTCGTGTGACAGTGCGATGAAATCCAGTTCGGTGTTATGTAGGGCGGAGAAATTGACACGGCCTTCTGTCTCGATGAGCAGGCCGAAGCCATCGTCGTTGGTAAGGCGGAGATATCGCAGATCTTCACGGTTGCCCATTGACTGCGGCCGGATGAAATGCTCATACATGTCGGTGACGGTGGTGGTGTAGAGTGCTGCATGTGATCCGGTCTTGCGGTCCACGTAGTTTGCCCACGGACCGCGGGCGAAATATTGGACCTGTTCGAGTCCGGGAGCCACCCTCATGCTCAGGCCGAGACGGTCAATGGCGTTTGTGGCAGGGTTGAATGTAGCCGTAAGGTCTATTGTGCCGTTTGCATATATAGTGTAGGATGTGGTGTAGGCACAGAATCCCTGGGCATTGTATCTGCCGGTTATTTTCACGGCTTTTGCACCATTGGCGTCGCCGTCGATATAATTGAGTGTTATTCCGGCGGGCTTGAATGTGGGGTTGGTCATGGTTGACGGCGGGATGCCTGAGAGCGGGGCGTCGTTTTCTATCCATCGCAGATTGTCGAATGCTGGTCCGGATCCGTTGAATATATAATCCTCACCGTTGAATTTCATGGACTGCATTTTGCCGGTCTTGTCAAATTTGACGCAGAATCCTTGACCGTTGATCGTCACCGGATTATTGCCCGAAACGGTCAGCTCTCCTTCGGGCGCTTCAATGGTCGGCAGCGGAGAGCGATCCTGTATTGTGAATTGGTCTGATGCCACCTCATGGCCTGCGTCGGCCCAGTCGCAGTTGTTTTTAGTGACGAATCTTACGGTAAGCAGATATTCGCTGTCATCGTCGCCTGACGGGACTGATCGGTATGGTATGGTCAGTGTGGTTGACCGTTCCGAACCGAGGTTGAAATCCGTGATGGTGCCGTTTTCCACGTTTTCTCCGTCACGGCTCACGCTCCAGAGGATGTTGAATCCGGAAAGGTCTATGAAATCGTATGTGTTTTTGACGGTGAGAGATTTGGATTCAGGAGCAAATTCTTTCATTTTGATGTACTGGTACACGTGTTTTACCTCCTGTAGTTTGGCCGTCGGTTCGCGCATCGGGCCGACGATGCCGTTGGCCACGAAATTGCCCTGATGCGGGCCTGGGAAGTCGTAGCCGGTGTAATATCCTTTGATATTTCCTGATTTTATCTCTTCTGGATGATATATGGCCTGGTCCACCCAGTCCCAGATACATCCGCCTATGGTGCGTTTGCTTGACTCGATATATTCCCAGTAGTCCGAAAGGTTGCCTATGGCCTGTCCCATGGCATGTGCATATTCACAAAGAAAGTGAGGGCGGCTGTCGTTATTGCTGTCGAATCCTACGACCTGGCTGTAGCTGGGATACATGAATGAGGTCATGTCGGTGTATGTCCACTGCTGCATGCCTTCGTAGTGGATCATACGGTCGTCAAGAGCTCTTACGGCATCATAGCAGTCTTTGAAATTCACTCCGCAGGCGCTTTCATTGCCAAGGGACCAGAAGATGACCGCAGGGTGGTTGCGGTCTCTGAGCACCATTCTTTGTTCGCGGTCCACGAATGCCGGAGCCCACGACCTGTCTGAGCTTAATGCCGTGTGGGCATGGCATTCCAGGTCGGCTTCATCCATCACATATATGCCGAAGTGATCAAACATGGCATACATTTTGGCCGGATTCGGGTAGTGGCTGGTGCGGAGAGTGTTGATGTTGTTCTGTTTGAACATCAACACGTCTTTCAACATGGTGCTGGTGTCGACGGCACGTCCGTAAAGAGGGTGGGTGTCGTGTCGGTTTGTTCCTTTGAAGAATATTTTTTACCGTTTATGTGGACGAATTTGCCGACTTGCTCTATATGGCGGAAGCCGTATTTGGTTGAGAAGGCTTCGATTTCATGGCCTTTGGCATCTTTTAACGCTACGATTACGCTATACAGATTCGGTGTTTCCGCAGTCCAGAGTTTAAGCCCTGTCAATGATGCCGAAAAGTTAAGCTGTGTTGACCTTCCGGAGCCTATGGTGACGGTCTGTGCCGGAAATTCATGTGCGGTCGTGCCGTCCGGGGCTATGAGTTGTATTTCTGCCGATACGGCCCAATCTGTATTGTCACGGTTGTCCAGGTCCAGCATCACATTCTTACTCTGGACGACCCTGTTTGTGTCCAGGGGGTGTCGAAAAATGCCTTGTCGGCTTTAAGTTCGGCAACAGAAGCGTATGGCACGGTGGTGGCATGTGCATCCTCTTTGTTGACGGCAAAGACGGTCTGGTCCTCCCAGTAGTCTCACCAAGTGGTCTGTGCGGCCAATGATGCCGCAGGCAACAGCAGGATTGCCGTGATGGCTTCTGACAGTTGTGTAGGCGAAAACAATAGCATGGTATATGATGGTTCAAGGTATTTATGTGTGAGGTGGAGAACTTATCGTAGTCGATGCAAGGCATCGCGCATGGAAACCAGTGTGGCGCGTATCTGCCTTAATCGCTCCAACGCTTTCTGTCTGCTTGCCACAGTATCGGCCGCATAATGCAGCTGCTCGCGGGCGGCGTCTGTTTTCAACCCACGGTCATGGAGCAGGAATTTTATCTGTCTCAGGGTCTCGATGTCGGACGAGGTGTAGAATCTGGTTCCTTTTTCATTGCGGTGAGGTTTCACCTGAGGAAATTCACTCTCCCAATATCTTAGGGTAGATTGCGCTACCCCGATCAGTTCGCTGACTTCGCGGATCTTATAATATTTTTTTGTGATTTCTGATTTCATAAGGCGGTCGGTATGGGATTGCTGGTGTTGCGGCCATGTCAGTCCATCACATGACCGGCGTTTTCAGCTTTTTCGATCATTGCCGCATATTCTTCCGGGGTGAGATCAAAGAAATAGTAGTTGACCGGATTTTGCGGAATTCCACGCAGTCTGACTTCATAGTGCAGGTGCGGGCCTGTCGATTTGCCCGTATTGCCGACTTTTCCTATCAGATCTCCGCGCTTTACCTGTTGGCCTGTCGCGACGGATATTTCCGACAGATGTGCATATCGTGTGACGTAATTGAAGCCGTGGTCTATTTCTATGAGGTTTCCGTATCCGCTATGCCATTTCGCGAATTTTACGATGCCGTTGCCTGTGGCGTAGACAGGTGTGCCTATGTTGGATGCGAAGTCCATGCCTTCGTGGAACTTGGCAGTGCCGTATATCGGATCTACGCGATAGCCGTAGCCGGAAGCCATTTGTTTGAGGTGTTTCTCCGAAACCGGCTGAATGGCCGGAATATGATTCAGACGGTCTTTGCGCGAGACTGCCATATTGCGTAGCGAATCATACGACCTGCTCTGTACGACGATTTCCCGCTCAAGTAAGTTGACACGGTCCAGCAGGTTGCCCACGAGTTGATTGTCGGCCATTGAGGATAAGGCCTCATAGCCTGTGTGCCGTTCAAGGCCTGAAAACCGTTCGGCTGACGTGATCGGATCCGCCTGCATCATTACCCGGTAGAAATTATTGTCGCGTTCGGCAAGGTGTTCCATCACCTCCCGTGCGTTTTCCAGACGGGCGTCAATTATCTTCAGTTGTGTGCGCAGCTCTTCGTTGTCGTTGCGCAGCAGTCTCTCTTTGGGCATGTCGATGATTCCCGAAAGCATGAAAAAGACGGACCCCCCGAGTATGATGCTGACTAGAAAATGTCCGAGTGCGGTGAATATGCGTTTGCGGCGTGAGGGAAACACACGCTCATAAGAGTCTGTTGACGGATTGTATCTGTAATAGATCTTTTTGCTCATCGTTTGTCTGCAAATTAACGAAAAATCAAGACAATTTGCAAATAAAACCTACAGGATATGTGTCTGCCGCGCGTGTGGTTAGAACAACAATGCCAGACGATATGTAGCGAATGCCGCCGCCCAGGCGAGTGCTGTGTTGTAGATTGCGGATATGGCCGCATATTTCCATGATCCGGTCTCTTTGCCTATTGCGGTCACTGTGGCTATACACGGACAATACAGAAGGATAAACACCAGAAACGCGAGGGCAGACGCTCCGGTGAAGTCGGTCCGGCCGTCGGGGCCGGCGGCTGTCAGACGAGCCGGGAGATCGCGGTTGTCGGTGTCTTCCGAACCGGTATAGAGCACGCCGAGGGTCGACACCACTATTTCTTTTGCCGGAATACCTGCAATTGCAGCTACGGTGGCGCGCCAGTGGAAACCGAGAGGTTCCATGACCGGATTGACGGCTTTGCCGATCATTTCAAGATATGAGTCTGTCGACGGGTCTATCTGTTCGCTTTGCTGAGTCTTGTCCGCGCTCTCGTGCCGCGGGAAATAATTCAGCGCCCATACTATCACGCATGCCACCAGAATCACACCGCCCATTTTGCTGAGATATTGTCGAGCTTTGCTCCACATGTGGTTGAGAGTTGCTTTCAGTGTAGGCACACGGTATGGCGGAAGTTCCATGACAAAAGGTGTCTCGTCCTTTTTCCATACGAATCGCCGCAGCAGTCTTGCTGTAAGTACGGCCGCGAATACTCCGGCCATATAAAGCCCGAGAAACACAAATCCGGCATACTGGCTGAAAAAGGTTCCTATTAGCAGCACGTAGATCGGCAGTCTTGCCGAGCAACTCATAAACGGGTTGATCAGAATTGTGATCAGTCGGCTCGAGCGGCTTTCGATTGCCCGTGTGGCCATGATGGCCGGTACGTTGCAGCCGAAGCCCATCACCAGCGGAATGAAACTTTTGCCATGTAGTCCGATCTTGTGCATCGCCCGGTCCATGATGAATGCAGCGCGGGCCATGTATCCCGAATCTTCCATGAACGAGATGCAGAAGTAGAGTATTAGTATATTCGGCAGAAATACGATCACACTGCCCACGCCGCCGATTATTCCGTCGACAAGCAGGTCTTTGACGGGGCCTTCCGGCAGAGTGCCCGACACTATGTCGCCTAATGCGGCTACTGCCGACTCGATCCACTCCATCGGATAGCTGCCGACTTGAAAAGTCAGCCAGAAGATCATCAGCATTACTGACAGAAACAGCGGTATGCCGAAAAGCCGGTTAGTTACGAAAGCGTCGATAATGGCTGTGGACCGGGTGGACGATGATGTGCGGTCGCCTTTCATGGTCTCGGCCAGCGCTCCGTCGATGTAGCCGTATTTTTCGGCTGCCACGGCCGAAGTGAGGTCTTCTTCCCGCAGACGCCTGACTTCATCTCGGCCTTTTGTGCGGAGCTCGCACAGTCTATCATATTCGGCCGAGCGTTTAAGCATGCTTTCTACTTCCGAATCCTGCTCGAGAAATTTTATCGCAAGATATCTTGGCGAGAATTGCTGTGAGATCGAGTGATCCGCCTTGATGATGTCTTTGATGCCGCGGAGAGCGGTCTCGATGTCATCTCCGAGGTTTACATGGACATGGCGTACATCGTTGTGGCGTCCGTCATATACTTTTATGATCGTGTCGAACAGAGTGTCGACACCTTGTCCGGTTTTGCTGACCGTGGGCACGACCGGCACACCTATCATGGCGCCAAGAAGGTCGTAGTCGAGTTTTGCTCCTGATTGTTCAAGCTCGTCATACATATTGAGAGCTATGACCATGCTGCGGTCCATATCTATCAGCTCTGTTGTCAGATACAGGTTGCGCTCAAGGTTTGATGCCACCACTACGTTGACGATCACATCAGGGGTTTCGTCGAGCAGATAACGGCGAACATATAATTCTTCAGGAGAATAGCAGGACAGGCTGTAGGTGCCGGGCAGATCAACGATGTTGAACCGGTAGCCTCGATAATTGAACACACCTTTTTTTGCTTCCACGGTCACGCCGGAATAGTTGCCCACATGCTCGTGACTGCCGGACGCGATGTTGAACAGCGATGTCTTGCCGCAGTTTGGATTTCCGATAAGGGCCACGTTGATCGTGCGCCGCTCGCGGTCGAAGTCGGCATGTGCGGCAGGAGCAGTATATCCGTCGTTGTCTTCGGTTATCGGCGGATGGTGTACTGTAATGTTGTTCAGGTCGGCGGCGTCTACCGGAATCACTTCAACCAGATCGGCTTCGCTGCGTCTGAGCGACACTTCATAACCCATCAGGGAATATTTGACGGGGTCACGCATCGGTGCCGAAAGCAGGGCCTTGATGAGTTTGCCTCTCACAAACCCCATTTCAATCAGTCGCTTGCGAAATGCTCCGTGCCCTAATATTTTTACGATAATGGCGTCTTCGCCAACTTTTAAATCTCTCAGTCTCATAATCGGGCAACAAATTTCAGGTTAAATCCCGGTAACCGCAATACCTAAAAATGACGATTTTTACTCCTCGTGGTCTATTTTAATGGGAAATTGGCGTCTGAATACTTCTCTGAAAGAAATGAGGGTTTCTGTGCGTGCGGTGCCAAGCTGCTGAAGCTTGGTGTGGATGAGATTTAGCAGATGCTCGTTGTTGCGGGCATGGATTTTGATGAAAATATCATATTTGCCAGTGGTGAAGTGGCATTCGACCACCTCAGGTATGTCTTTGAGTTTCTCTATGACGGTATTGAATTGAGCAGGGTCAGTGAGGAAGAATCCCATATAGGCACATGTGGAATATCCGAGCGCGGTGGCGTCTATATGCGTTTCCGAACCCTGTATGATGCCGAGTGATGTAAGGCGCTGTATGCGCTGATGTATGGATGCGCCGCTTACGCCGCATTCGCGTGCTATTTCCTGATAAGGGCATCGGGCGTTTTCGCTGAGTTTCCGAAGGATGTCAATGTCCAGATCATCCAAATGATATTGTGTCATAAATTATCTGCTTTTTCCAATGTACAAAGTTACGATAATTATATCAAAATGTAGCATAAAAAGAGTGGTGAATCAATATGCTGATGGTTGCCGGCAGGCTTGTCGCGATGGAAAAATGGCAGTAATTTACAGACTGCTTGATAAAATTGACTATTTTTGTCTTGTCATTCAAAATCGGATGTAAAAATAAAATAGGAGAATGAGAATTATCAGGGTTTTGTTTGTCCTGACAATGTGCGTGTTGGCGAAGAATGCCGTTGCCACCGAGATATATGTGCGGGCGGATTCATTGCTTTCGGCCGGCGATACTTTGTTTGTGTCTCTGCCCGGACAGGAAGATCTTGATTTTATTGCAATGGAGACACGATGCGCCATGCCGTCGGCGGACATCAGACGTCATCGTCATGTGTGGTGGAGCATGCTGTGGGATGACGTCGGTGGAGAATGCGGCGTGACCGTGGATTTCGATATGGGCGAAATGCTTGAGGGTGTTGATGCGCCTGCGGCCATAGTGAGCTTGTGGCGTGGCGGAGAAATGCTGTCGTCTGCCGTGGTGTCATCCGGATTTGATTTCTCGGGGCGCTGGAACAGCGTCAGTGTTGAATGGTCGGCCGGCAGGATGAATGTATATGTCGGCGACAGGCTGCTTGCGGGATGTCTGTCGGTGGAAATGCCGCAGCCGCGGTGCCGGCGTTTCGGGGTGACTGCATCGGATAAGGTACACGTTGATGAGATGATGGCAGAAACCGAGCCGGATCCGTATGTCATGCTTCAGACGGAGTGGACTGCAGAAAAAATTGTTGCGGAGTTTGACAGACCGGATGGTATATGGCCCGGATCGCTTGAGGGCCAGTGGGTTTATCTGGATCGCGATACCGACACGGACAAGGCGTTGCCCGGTGGGGAATACAGACTTGCTATAGTGCGGTCTGGCTCAGGTTATGATATTCTGTATATGGAGGGGGCGCGCACATGTGCGTCGGAGTGGAAGTGCGGAATGCTTAAGGGGCGACTTATGCCGACAGCTTTTGACGGCCATTTCCTCCTTGAATGGTATGATGCGGAGGGGTATCCCGCCGGACGTGAAAACTATGCCACGCTGGAAAATCCGTCGCTGTTGTCTATGTCGTTTCCTCTGCTTGACTCCATGCTGAGGTTTAGCCGATGCTCCCGCGCCGGATCGAGCGGTAGGCGAATTTCACATGACGTAATAAAGTAGGCAACACGCCGTAATAACGGCACATTATCCGCAGGCGCTCAAGCAGTGAGCTATAGCGGTTGGCTGTGGTAGTGCCTTCGTTTAGATAATGTATGACGCATTCGTCGAGATACACATTGTGCCGTGAATGTTGCAGGCAATGTATGCCCCATAGATAGTCGGCCGAAAAGCGGTAGGATGTGTCGTAACGGTCGCTGATTTTTCGTAGCACCGCCATTGCCTGATGGCAAACGACCATGCCGTCTGCAAAACTTTTCAGCGACAACTGTTCGGGAGCTCTCAGGTGTCTGTCGCCGATCACTGTGCGTTCGGAATCGACTGTTTTTGTCTGACCGTACACTATGCCCGGATAATCGTGTCGGCGGATGGCTTCGGCGAAATGTGACAGGGTGTCGGGCGATGCAAAACTGTCGCCGGCATTGAGGAATATAAGATATTCGCCTTTGGCCATGCTCATAGCATGGTTCATGGCGTCGTATATTCCCGAGTCCGGTTCGCTGATAAATCTTAGCCCCGGTATTCCGGAGTCGATAACGGCCTGTTGCGTACCGTCGGACGACGCTCCGTCTTTTACGATATATTCGAAATCGGTCCACGTCTGTTCCTGAATGCTGCGCAGGGTGGGGGCGATGGTGCGTGCTGCGTTGTGGCAGACGGTTATTATGGAGAATAACATACCTGAACGGACAGGTCTTAACGGAGACGGTCGGCGCTGCGCAGCAGTTTTTCATCGCTGACTATGCAGCGGCGGGCCATTATGTCGGCCAATGCGCTTGCGGCTGGCCATATCGTTCCGAAATGCTGAGTGATCTCTACTCCGCCGCTGTCGGGCATGTATGTCATGGCAATGCTATAGCCAATGGCCAACACTGACATTGCGGCCCCGAGAAGTGCTACCTGTTTTTGACGGCGCATGTTTCTGAACATGAATATGGCTAACAGCGGCAGGATAGTGGCCAGCGAGCACAGTATCAGCAACATTATGTCGGATGCCGGAGTCATAGTCATTGAGCCTGCGCTCCACCATGGAGTGAAAAAGGATACTGTTCCGCAGATCACGGCTATGGCCAGCCATAGAGTCTGCAATCGTTGGATTTGCATTTCTGTTGGATGTATAGAGTATGAATTCGATTAATGTTGTAGCGCGTTGAAAAATTCGGTACGCAATGCGGCGTCGTCGGCAAATACTCCCAGATAGTCGGTTGTGGTGGTGGCGCTGTCCTGTTTCTCCACTCCTCGCATTTTCATGCACAGGTGCTGGGCGGTGCAACTCACCATCACGCCTTTTGCCGGCAGGGTCTCGTAGATCTCACGACACACCTGTGCGGTCAGGTGTTCCTGTACCTGAAGTCTGCGGGCATATGCGTCGACCACTCTGGCCACTTTGCTGAGCCCTAACATTGTTCCGTCTGGTATGTAACCTACTGACATGCGCCCGAAAAATGGCAGAATGTGGTGCTCGCACAGTGAGTAGAATTCAATATCCTTCACTATTACCATTTTTGAACCGTTGTAGCTGAAAATAGCCTGACTCATCAGCTCCGTAGGGTTCATCCGGTAGCCGGATGTGGCATAGTACAATGCTTTTGCCGCACGCACAGGAGTCTTTATCAGTCCTTCTCGTCCGGGATCCTCCCCAAGCAGGCGGATTATTTCTTCCATGTGTCCGGCAATCTTGCCGATACGTTCCTCGTCGTAATTCTTGCGTTCCATTTTTATGGTCTGTTGACGATTCTGATGCGGTCGCGCACCACTCTTAGTTCCCTGCGATATGCGGGAAATGCGTTTTTAAGTTCCATTACGGCATCTGTCGCGTCTTCGTATGTCTGGAAGTCGCCAACTCTTAAACGCCAGTAGGGGGAGTCGTAGGTGATGTATGTGCCCCACTGTGGGAAAGACTCGCTTATTGCCGCGGCTTTTGAGTGGGCCTCGCGTTCGGCAGTGCGGGCATTGTTGTCGCTGAACACCTGTATGCGGTATCCTCCTGCCGATGTGGTTTCCGATAGTGTCGGAACATCTTCTGCAGGCCGCAGGCGCTCGGCAAGTCCGACGGGCTGGACAACAGTCACATTCGGCCGTCGGAAGAGCCGGTCGACGATCGAGACTATGCTGTCGGCAGTTTCCCGGGCTGATACAGTGACCGAACTTACCGCCAGAGCTATGATAAATATAATGCGGTTCATCTGCTAATTTAATTAGGAATGCAAAGTTAATCATTATTTTTCAGAATTAAATTATTATAGCTAATTTTGTGGTTCAAAATTTCGTAGATGAACCGTATCCGACTGACATTTCTGATTCTGTTGGCGATAGCCGCGGCATATTCGCCGGCGGTGGCGCAGCAGTCAATTTCTTCATCAAACACAAGCCGGCAGGTTTCGTCGCACAAAAGGGTGATAGAACCAGGATACGCGTGGCGGATGGAAATGCCACTTGGAACGCGTGTCCCCGCCGCAATTGATACGCTGATGCTTGATTTTGCCACACAGGCGGTGCCTGGCATGCAGTTCGGCAAAGCATCGGCGATAACCGGAAATTTCGGTGCCGAGGGACTGGATATGATATATTTTGTGCGTCCTGTGATGAGCGAGTTTTTTTTCAGGGATGCGCTGTATCCTTATCTCCCTGATGCTGACAGCCAGATCTTTTATAATACTCGCAGGCCCATGACTCTGCTTGGCTACAGCACCGGTGGCGGCAGGGAACAGACACAGGACCGTCTGAAAGGTATTTTTTCCGGTAATATAAATAAACGGGCACAGGTCGGTGCTCATATCGACTATATATACTCCAAAGGCTCTTATGCCAACCAGGCCATGAAAAATCTGGCATGGGGAGTCAACGGATCGTATATGGGCGACAGATATGAGATGCAGGCCGCATTCGATCAATTCAATTCTCTGAATAAAGAAAACGGCGGCATTGTCGATGATCTGTATATAACCGATCCGGCAGAGATACAGGGCGGGTCCACAAAAGTAGACACAAAGAACATTCCTACAAATCTGACCGCCGCCCATTCCCGTGTAAGAGGCGAGGATCTTCTCATTAACAACCGTTACAAGCTCGGATTTTATCGGGAGGTGGAATTGCCGCATGATACTGCTCTTGCAGGCACCGATGCCGACACGGCAGTGGTGGAGCGCCGGTTTGTGCCGGTGACCTCGTTTGCATGGACGTTCCGATTCAGAAATATGTATCACATGTTTCGCGACGATAGCGCCGACGATGAGAAATTCTGGGAAAATACCTATCTGACTCCCGGCACCACACATGACGAGACCAAATATTGGGCTGTGGACAATACTTTCGGCGTGTCGCTGATGGAGGGTTTTCACAAATATGCCAGATTCGGTCTGTCGGCTTTCATCCATCATCAGATCGCCCGATATACTCAGGCGCCTGACACTCTTGGCCTGACAGAGGGGCTGACACCATATCCGCTGGCCGAAAAGATCGCCCCGTCGGTGACCGAAAACAGACTTTATGCAGGGGCACGTCTCAGCAAAAGTCAGGGTGCGATCATCCGCTACAACGCCATGGCTGAAGTGGGGCTTATCGGTGCGGCTGCTGGAGAGATAAAGCTGACGGGAGATGTATCCACCCGTTTCAGAATACGCTCCGATTCCATGTCGGTGAGAGCCTACGCGCAGTTTTTCAATACCAAGGCCCCGCTGTTTACAAGGCAGTATGTCAGCAATCACTTTATATGGAGCAACGAGTTCGGGAAAACACGCCGTGTGCGTTTCGGCGGCGAATTAGACATACCTCACACCGGCACACATCTGAGCGCCGGTGTGGAGAATGTACAGAATCTTATATATTTCGATGAATCGTCGCTGCCGATACAGCATCGCCCGAACATACAGGTGTTCAGCGCCACTCTCGACCAGCATCTGCGCGTTGGCATCCTGAACTGGCACAATACGGTCACATATCAGAAAAATTCCGATTCCCATGTTCTGCCGATGCCGGACCTGAGCGTGTACAGCAATCTGTATCTGCTGTTCCGCATAGCCACTTTGAAAGTACAGCTTGGAGTGGACTGTAATTATATGACCCGATACACGGCCATGGCCTATCAGCCTGCCACGATGACATTCCATAACCAGAGCTCTGTGAAGGTGGGCAATTATCCTCTGTGTAATGCCTATATCAACATGAAACTGAGCAAGGTGCGATTTTATGTGCTGTTTGCTCATGTCAATCAGGGACTTTTCGGAGGATCGGGATACTTTTCCGCCGCACACTATCCGCTTAATCC
>BLLX01000053.1 GCA_011959405.1 Muribaculaceae bacterium | reverse complement strand
CGATCCGCCCTTGCCGTTGGTCTGGCTCCATTTGAATCCGCTCCATGCGGGCGATGCGCCATGCAAGGTACTGTTCAAGGCATTGCGGATCACACCGTAGCGCTGTCCGCCTGACAAATGACGCAAAGCAGTGCTATAAGTAGCATAAACCATGAAGTTATGCTGCTTGTCTATGCCGTTTTGATACAGGCCAAAGTCGCTGAGATAATAGAAATTGCCGAGATTGGACCAGATCGGGCTCATGAAGCCGGAAGCGTCGACGGATGTCGAAGGATCAAACACATCAAGTCCTGTGCGTGCGGCACCGAAAGCAATGTTGGCGCAGTTGTAGGCACGGACATACTGACGGGTGAAGAGATAGAACCGTGCAGCATAAGCATAGGCCGCAGAAGTATTGAAGTGATACTTGGGCACAGTGTAAAGAGTGTTGTCGATCAAAGGCAGACCATCCTCAAGGTCAGCCTGGATCTTAGCATATGTCTGGTCAAGAGTGCCGCGGTCATAGTGGGGTTTCACAGTCACTTCTGGACGTGTGATGTAGGGGATGCCGAGTTTATTCTTACTCAAATCCGGACCGGCATACGGCTCGCAGAAAACCTGAGCAAGGATAAAGTGACAGAATGAACGGAGCACCAGAGCTTCGCCACGGATAGCAGACTGAGTGGCGTCAAGAACGCCGCCGTTCTCTTCCTTCATCTGATCCAGACGCTCCAGAACGGCATTAGCCGAAGCTATGGCATTGTAATAGCTCTCCCAGATGCCGGAAGGAGTCTCACTGTCGGAAGAACTCACGCATGTCTCAAAACGGAACATTTCGTCATCGCCGCGGTTGTAAGGCGAGAGATTGTAGCGCAGTCCGTCGGCATCGGGAGCATTGTTGTCCTCCATGTTATCGCTCATGAGCTCACATGGCCACGCATAATTGCCTACCGGATATGCTGAATTCATGAGTATACGCAACTGCTCTGTGGTGACAAGTTCCACACGGGTGTCGGTAGGAGTATCAAGGAAGTGCGCGCAAGATGAAAGAGTGAGCAGCGCGACTGCCGGAATCGTATATAAAAGTTTATTAATCTTCATCGTTCAATAGAGGATTAGAGTCCGAAGCGGAGAGTGAAAGTGAACTGCTTGGGGTTAGGCGAAGCCACACCACCGGAGTTGAGGAATTCAGGATCCTGTCCGTTGAGTTTCTTGTCGGCATAGAGCAGACAAAGATTGGTAGCGGCCAGTTTCACAGAAGCGCTGCCTATGCGCAGGGCATGGAGAGCAGACTGCGGGAACTCGTATGTGAGAGCCACTTCTTTCAGACGGATGAAGTCACTCTTTGCCACACGTTCGGTAGAATAGTTGTAAGCGTTGTAGGCATAGCCGAGTTGGCTGTCATTGTAGGCCTGACGGCGCGACGCGATCGCGGGAATGTTGGTGCGAAGCTCATCACCAGGAGCCACCCAACGGTTCATGAATTCACGGGGCATGGCGCTCAAGTCGGAATATGCAGATGCGAATACCTGGTCAAGGCGCAGTTTGCCGCCGAAAGAGTATGTCAGGAACACATTGAGTTTCCAGTTTTTCCAACGCAGGTCATTGCCGAAACCACCGGTATAAGGAGCGTCAACGGGGCCTTCATATTTGAGGAAGCCGAGCTTCTCCCATTCCTGGAAGTTGATGTTGGAAGTGGTGACGTCACCATTTTCGTTGATAAACTGGGGAAGACCGTCTTCAGTCAGTCCCACAAACGGGATGGAGAAGAGAGAACGCACAGGATAGCCCTCAAGAGCGAAACCTTCGGTCTGCACCAGGTCGATCACACGTGAACGGGATTTCAGGTCAGTGATGGTATTCTTAGCGTATGAGAATGTCAGGTCGGTAGTCCAAGTGAAGTCTCGTGTCTGTATGTTGCGGGTAGAGAGGGTGAATTCCACACCATGAGAGCGCATGGACGCCACATTGGCCCATTTGCCAATCTCACCACCCACACCTTCGGTGTAGATATATCCGATCAGATCGAAGTTGTTGCGCTTATACCAGTCGAAGCTAAGGTTAATGCGGTTGTTGAGAAAACCGAGGTCAACACCAATGTCAAGTTCGTGTTTCTTTTCGTATGTCAACTCGGAATTGGCAAGCGAGCTGAGCTGCAGAGCCTGTTCGTAAGCTTCAGTATCCTGACGCCAAGGGCGGGTAGGATAATAAATAGCCATGGCGTTGCTCACGTTAGCGGGACCGGCATCAGCGGTGAGAGAGTAGCTGGCACGCAGTTTCGCAGTGGCGAGCACAGGGTTTTCAAACCAGCTTTCGGAGTCGGCATTCCATGCGCCGGACACGTTCCACGTCGGGAGCCAGCGGCTTGTGGTAGCGCGACCGAGCTTGTTGGAGCCTTCATAGCGATAGGTACCGTTGATCACATAGCGGTTGTCGTACATGAACGAAGCGGTGCCGATATATGCCATCGAACGTGCATAAGTGCGGGTGTCGGAATAATACACACCGTTTTCCTCGCCCATCTGCTTGAACAGCTTCCAGTCGGTGAAAGGAAGATTGCCGTTCTCATAGCATATACCCCATCCCTGGAATTCTTCAGTGAGACGGTCAAGTTTGGCCGCTTCGTAGGCAAACATAGCATTCACCTGATATTTGCCGGAGAATGTTTTATTATATGTGGCAGATGCACGCACGTCGAGCTGCTTCATGGCGCGGGTGGTGTGGTAGAGGATACCACCGGCAGGGAGCACAGACACCGGGAGAGAGTTGGGATCATCGGGATCGGTGTAGAGATAGGGGTTGGACGCGCGTATGGTGGCATTCTCAGGAGAGATACCGGCGCGATAAGCCTCAGCCTGGTTGGAGTGGTCCATCACATAGTGATTCTGATTGGTGGCTATGTAACGGACTGATCCGAGAGCATTGATGGTGAGACCAACAATAGGCTTCCACTGCAATTCGCCCTGGAACTTGACATCGAGCACTGTCAGATCGATGTAGTTATTGTCAAGCTCATCAAAAATATTGAAGTTGGCATAGTTACGAGTGAGGATAGCTCTCGGGTCCGTGGTGCGGGAAGTGTTGAGAGAGTAAGAATAGGGGTTGATGTCGAATGAACGCGACACGGCACCACTTACCACGTCGACATCCTTGGACAGGGTGCCGGGAGCCTTCTGCGAACGGTAGCTGTCGGTTGTGCGCAGGGTAAGTTTCAGCGTTTTCGACAGATCGTAGGAAGCGTTTGCATTGAAAGTGTAACGGTCGACAGACTGAGCCTTGGTCCAGCCCGGATCGTTCATATAAGAGAACGACGAGTAGAACGTGCCGCGGTCAGTACCGCCGGAGATGCTCACGGAGTGGGTCTGCACCAGATTGTCATTGTAGAGCAGGTCGAACCAGTCGGTGTTTCTCATCTCGGCTTCGCGCAGATATGCGTTGCGGGCCGACTGGGTGTTAGCCAGAGCATATTTACCGGTCACCGGATCGTATGTGTTGATCAGACGATACATGGTACCGTACACACCGCTGCTGCTGGAGTTGGCAAGAGATGCGAAGCTGAGCCAGCCTTTCTCTTCCATTTCCTTGTAGATACCCATCTGCTCCTGCGAGTTGCATATATTGAAATCGCGGTAGGAGGGTTTGAGACGATAGGTCAGTTCACCTGTATAGTTAATAGAGGTGTGACCGGAGCGTCCCTGCTTGGTGGTCACGACAATCACACCAGCCATAGCGCGCGCGCCATATATAGATGTGGCCGAACCGTCCTTAAGGATCTGGAAGTTTTCAATATCATCGGCATTAAGGCCGGCAATAGCGGATGCTATAAGAGTCTCCGCGTCGCCCGACGACAGAGCGTCAGCATCAAGCGACACGTTGTCCTCAAGCACCACGCCGTCGACAACCCACAGGGGTTTTGACGAGCCGTAGATGGAGGTAGCACCGCGCACACGGATTTTGGGCGCAGTACCAAATGTGCCGCTGACGTTTTGAACGGTCACACCAGCGGCGCGACCTTCAAGTGAACGGGATATATCGGACACGCCGCTCAGGCGCGATTCCTCTGCATTGATCTTGGTGGTGGCACCGGTAAACAGGCGTCGGTCAGTCGTACCCATGCCGGTCACCACAATTTCGTTAAGACTGGTGTTGGACGACTCCATCTTAACAGTGATGGGTGAGGACGAAGCCTTGACTTCGACCGTGTTCATGCCCACAAAAGAAAATTCGAGCATAGAGCTCAGCGATGGAACGGCGATCGAGAAATTACCGTCGACATCGGTGGACGTTGCCACATTGCCCTTTCCCTTGAGTTTGACGGTGACGCCGGGGAGTGGTTCATTCTCCTCCTTGTCGACAACCGTACCCGTCACTGTCACCTGAGCGGCAAGCCCAAGTGCAACCCATAGGAAGGTCATTAAAACCATTAGTTTTTTACCCATAGAAGTTGTGATAAATAGTTATTAATACTCTTTAGACCGGTTTCCGGCACTCCGGGCCCCGGCTCAAAGGATAGCGACCCGCGAACTACGCGAATTCAACCATACGCAAAATTACATTCTTTTTTTGAAATATCAAAGAAAAGTGCAAATATTTCACAAAAAACGTATTTTTTATGTTTTTTCTTGACAATCTTTCATAAAATACCCGTTTTTAATTTCAAATTATTACTATTTTTGCAGGTTAAAATACAGATCGTATTTGTGAAAAATGCAAATTGTAGCTATCTTTGCGTTGCGGAGGAGCAAAATCAAGGCCCCGAAGCACAAAAACAAGATATGAGAATACGTCATCATATATCGGCGGCACTACTTGCGCTATTCGTTCTGGCAACCGCAGGATGTGCCAGCGACATCGACGCAGACGAGGCTGTGAAATCCATCGACAGCGCCATGTCGCTTGGCGATTTCAAAACGGCCCAGAGAGAGTGCGACAATCTGCTCTCCGGCAAAACGTCGCTGGACTCCGTATCGGTGGAGCATCTGTGTCATCTGGCGGTCGTGATGGCCGAGCTTGCAGAAAACGACCAGTCGCCAATCGACAACACCGCGCAAGCCCTGCTGTATTACCGCACGGCACTGGATCGCGACTCCATCGCCGCCATGGAATATTTCCGCGCACTCGACACCGACGACTACAAGCACCTATATACATTAAAGGAACTGCTCGGACGGATCACAGACCGAGAGGACGGCGTGATATACACGTCGGACGATTATGAATTGGCCGGAGAGGAGGCCGACTCACTGCGACAATGAACCCGACAGACTGGCAGGATGCACTCGGAGCCTTGCGCGGCACCCTTCCGCAGGACACACAGACAGAACCGGAGACCGTACAGACGGAGCAGAAGAGCAACTCCGCCACACGGCTTGACATAATCCTTGAGAAAAAAGGACGAGCAGGAAAACAGGCCACAATCATATGCGGCTTTCCGGCCGACATGCCACAGGAGGATATAGCCGCTCTCGCCGCCAGACTCAAAAGCAGTCTCGGCACAGGCGGCTCTGCTCGTGGAGGAGAAATCCTGATCCAAGGCGACAGACGCGCCGACCTCGGGAAACTGCTTGAAGCCGCCGGATTCAAGTCTCGCATAATCTGAGTCCAGCACACAGAAGGAAATGAAACGCCTGAAACTATGCAAGGCGTCAGCCGGATCAGGCAAGACCTATCAGCTTGCCCTGAACTACATAACCCTTCTGCTCGGCGAGCGCAGAGAGGACGGAACATGGAGACTGCTCGACGGCAGCGGAAGGATGCGCCACCGCGAGATACTGGCAATAACATTTACCAACAAAGCCACCGAAGAAATGAAGCGCCGCATAGTGCGCGAACTCGCCGTGCTCGCCGGAAATCCAGGAACAAATGACTCGGATTCGAGCTATCGTGACACACTGATGGAGACATACGGCCTGAGACCGGACGAATCCGCCAGACTGCGCAATGCCGCCAGAAAAGCCTTGAGCGAGCTGCTGTATGACTTCAACGGGTTCAACGTCAGCACAATCGACGCTTTTTTTCAGTCTGTCTTACGTTCATTTGCTTACGAAGCGGACCTTACAGGGAACTACGACCTTGAACTGGACAACAAGTCGGCCATAGAACAAGGCATAGCCGAAACACTCGCCGAAGCCATCAGACCTTCCGACCGCCCCACCCCGGCCGGCAGATGGCTGGAAATATACATGACAGCGAAAATCGACAACGGAGAAGCATTCAACGTGCTCAACGCCGACAGCTCGCTGCGCACGTCGCTCAAACGTTTTGTAGACAACCTGACGGGAGAAGACTATCAGCACAACAAGCAGGCAATCGACGGATTTCTCGACAACACGGATGCCGTTGTCACACTTGAGCGGGAACTGTCGGCCAGACACAAAGCGCTCCGCGACGAAATCAGAGCAAAGGCCATCAGGCTATCAAAAGAAGGAATACATTTCATCGAATCCGGCATACAGAAAACAATAGCCGAATGGACCTCCGGGACATCACGGCTCACGGAAGCAAAAGCCCGCAAGATCGTTTCGCGCAAAGTATTCGTGGCAGCATCCAACGAACGCGCCAAAGCAGACAAAGCCGGCTGGCAGGCATTCTGCACAGAAGAGAAAGCCGACGAGATCGTGGATTTTCTGCAGACATGCGTCGACCACGCGACTGTAGGAGTGCTGCTGTCGCAATTCTATAATTTCGGCATATTCGGAGAAATCATCAAGCAGGTCAAGGCTCTGACATCGGAAAACAACACCATCTTGCTGTCGGAAACAAACACACTGCTACGTGATATAATAGGAGACTCACTCTCGCCCTTCATCTACGAACGAACCGGGCTGAGACTCCACCACTTTCTCATAGACGAATTTCAGGACACATCGAGACTACAGTGGGAAAACCTTCGCCCGCTGGTCATGGAAAGTCTCGATAATCTTAACGACAACCTTATAATAGGTGACGTCAAGCAGTGCATCTACCGCTTCCGCAACAGCGATCCCGACCTGCTAAACTCCGACCTTCAGGCTGATCCCGGCCTTAGCGGAAGGATAATACTGGACGACAGGTCGACCAACTACCGCAGCTCGGCCGAAGTAGTGGAGTTCAACAACAACCTGTTTGAAAAAGCCGGCGCGACCACCGGCAACTCGTCGGTCTACTCCACCGCACGGCAGATGATACGGAGAAACGCCCCGCACGGCTATGTCGACATCTGCGGATGGACATCAGCCGAATTCACATCGGAAGCGCTGGCAAGGATGATCGACCACATAAAACGGCAACTCGACCCCCGGCAGGGAGGATACAGACAAAGCGACATAGCCATCCTCGTGTGGTCAAACAGCGAAGCCGCCATGATAATACGCTATCTGCTTGACACCGGACGCAAACAGCCGGGCCTCGAAAACATACACGTGGTTAGCGACGAAGCCATGCTGATCGGATCGTCCACGGCAGTGCAACGCATTCTGACGTCTCTACGCAGAGCCGTCAACACACCGCAACCGCAAACCGAAGACATAAGGAAATACACCCCCGTCACCCAGCGCCAGCTCGAATGGCTCGCCGAGGAATTCGAGCGGCAGCGGCAGGACATGGACGACCCCTTCTCCGCACTATCGGACATCATCTCAACATTTAAAAACTCCTCTCCCCCCGACGAACCGCAAAGCGACAGCCGCGGCAAAGATCTGTTCACGCTCACCGAGATAATCGCCGGCAACCTTCCTGACGATCTGAAACGCTCCGACAGCGTGTATATATCGGCCTTTCAGGATCTGGTACTCGAATACAGCTCTCTGGCATCGGCCGACATATATTCTTTTCTTGCCTGGTGGGATTCGACAGGGCGCAAACGCGCCATATCATCTGCCCCGTCGGTCGATGCGATAAGAGTGATGACGATCCACAAATCCAAAGGGCTGGAATTTCCATGCGTACACATACCTCTGGTCCACGGCAGCCTTGTCAAGGAAGAGGATGTTAGATGGTATGACGCAACCGCGGCATTTCAGTCTGTAGGCATCACATGCCCCACCCCATCCGTGCTCCCTATCAGATCAAGCGAATCTCTTGCCATAACCCCATTCGCTGCTCAATACGAAGAATTGTGCCGAAAAAGCCTTCTTGACAATCTCAACATGCTGTATGTGGCATTCACTCGCGCGGCCAATGAGCTGATCGTATCATGCAATCCTACCAAAAACGCAGCGTCCGCAGCGGAAAAGGAGCGCAACAAAGCCCGCGTGATAAGCAATGCCCTCGGAATAGACTGCAAAGCCGACGAATCAGGGAAAATATTCTGGCAACACACATCAGGCGAACCGACAGCAAACCGTCAGGTCAAAGAGATCCCAGAGTCCGGCAACGACCGCCCGGGCCACTGCGACATGCCGGCGTATCAGGCCATGTTCCGGCCGGAACTGATGCCTGACTCACATGTCGACACCGACCCCGACGACTGCTGATTTGACGTTGTCGTAGATTTTATGTATTTTTGCAGTGACTTTATTATTAAATAGGAGAAATGCAAATAGATCAGATCATAGCACAGGCCGTGAGCCGTGCAGTCAAAGAATTGTACGGAGTCGACACTCCGGCCGAGAAAATCGTGCCACAGGCAACCCGCAAGGAGTTTGAAGGCAACCTCACTGTAGTTACATTTCCTTGGGTCAAAGCCGCGCGAAAAAGCCCGGAACAGACCGGTAAGGAAATCGGCGACTGGCTTGTAGAGAATGAACCTGCGGTCAACCGCTACAACGTGATCAAAGGCTTCCTCAACATAGTGATCGAGCCTACATACTGGAATGCGGTACTCAGCCACATCATTGACACTCCGCACTACGGCACCACCGAACCGACGACAGACTCACCTCTGGTAATGGTAGAATACTCCTCGCCCAACACCAATAAACCCCTGCACCTCGGTCATGTGCGCAACAACCTGCTCGGATTCTCGCTCGCAGAGATCCTGAGCGCGTGCGGCAACCGTGTTGTGAAGACCAACATCGTGAACGACCGCGGCATACACATCTGCAAGTCAATGCTCGCCTGGCAGAAATGGGGCAACGGAGCCACTCCGGAAAGCACCGGCAAAAAGGGCGACCATCTGATCGGCGATTTCTATGTGCTGTTTGACAAGCACTACAAAGACGAACTCAAATCCCTCAAGGCATCCGGAATGAGCGATGAAGACGCGGAAAAAGCATCCTCGCTCATGGCGGAAGCTCGAGAAATGCTGCGCAAATGGGAACAGGGCGACAGCGAGATACGTGCCCTGTGGGAGACAATGAACTCATGGGTATATGCCGGATTTGACGAGACATACCGTCGCATGGGTGTCGGTTTCGACAAGATCTATTATGAAAGCCAGACATACCTTGAAGGCAAAGAAAAAGTGCTGGAAGGTCTGGACAAAGGCATAATGTACCGAAAAGAGGACGGTTCCGTATGGGCAGACCTCACAGCCGACAGTCTTGATCACAAACTGTTGCTGCGCAGCGACGGCACCTCAGTCTACATGACTCAGGATATCGGCACGGCCAAACTTCGCTATCAGGACTACCCTATCGACAAAATGATCTATGTGGTAGGCAATGAGCAGAACTACCACTTCCAAGTGCTCTCGCTGTTGCTCGACAAACTCGGCTTCAGCTGGGGCAAAGGACTGGTTCACTTCTCATACGGCATGGTCGAACTGCCCAATGGCAAAATGAAGAGCCGCGAGGGCACCGTAGTCGACGCCGATGACCTGATGGAGGAAATGGTAAGCGGCGCACGCAAGGTCTCAGACGAACTCGGCAAACTCGACGGTCTGTCGGCAGAAGAAGCCGCACAGGTAGCCGAAACCGTAGGTCTCGGAGCGCTCAAATACTTCCTGCTGAAAGTCGATCCGCGTAAAAATATGACTTTCAACCCTGAAGAGTCAATTGACTTCAACGGCAACACAGGGCCATTCATCCAGTACACATATGCCCGCATCCGCTCTGTGCTCCGCAAGGCGGCAGAAGCCGACATGAGCATAACCGACTACACATCGGCGCAGCCCGGCGAACGCGAAATCACCCTGATACAACGCCTGGCCGACTTCCCTGCCGTAGTCCAAGAAGCCGGACGCTCATACTCTCCTGCTCTGATCGCCAACTACGCCTACGATCTGGTCAAGGAATACAACCAGTTCTATCACGACTGCTCGATCATGCGTGAAGAGGACACCGCTCTGCGCTCACTGAGACTGGCTCTGTCGGAAGCCACCGCATCAACTGTAAAGACTGCTCTCGGTTTGCTCGGCATCGGCGTGGTTGAACGCATGTAACACATTATTTGTTAATTCAATAAAACATATTCATAAATATTATGGAATACAAAAATAATTATCCTTTCGACATGCCGCAATACGGCGGTCAGGACTTCTCTCTGACTCAGAGGGTAAACGCAGTGATGAAAGGCGTGTATCTGCGCATGACCTTCGGCCTGCTCCTCACGGCAGTGATCTCCCTTTTCGCCTTCAGCCAAGGCTTTGTAATGTTCATGGCATCCCATCCGTTCATATACTGGGGGCTTTTCATCGCCGAAATAGGCATAGCCATAGGCATGTCCGCCGGCATATCCAAAATGAAAGCATCCACGGCCACAATGCTGTTCTACCTTTTCGCCGCCATCAACGGACTGGCTCTCAGCATGATCTTCGCCATATACACCATGGCGTCCATCGCCCAGACATTTTTCATAACCGCCGGTACCTTCGGCGCCATGTCGATTTTCGGCTACACGACCAAACAGGACCTGTCGAAAATAGGCTCATTCCTATACATGGCCCTGATAGGACTGATTATCGCGACTGTGGTCAACTTGTTCTGGCCCAACGGCACCCTCGGATGGATCATATCCTTTGCCGGTGTGATCATTTTCATCGGTCTGACCGCATGGGACACCCAGCAAGTCAAACGCATGGCCGAAGCCATGCCCGCGTCGGCCGCCGGCCATATAGCCACTCTCGGCGCCCTGAATCTCTATCTTGACTTCATAAACCTGTTTCTTTACCTGCTCCGCTTCTTCGGCAGCAGCCGCGACTGAACCACCACCGCAGTATATGCGGGCATGACATAAAAAAGTCAGGCAAAGCATGGAATTTATGCAAAATTTCATTAACTTTGCCTGACTTTTATATAACCTACAAGATCAATGCGCCGAAAACTCAAACGCGTCAAAATTCATCGCGAGGGCACCGGTATACTATATGCAACCCTGTTATGCCTTCTGGCCCTCAACATTCTGGTATGGTGGCTGTCACGTCCGGCCGGAATAGGGCTCACCGCTATCTCAATTATAATCTACGGATTGCTTGTCAACTTTTTCCGTTCTCCGAAGCGTAAATTTCTCGGCAACACGGAAAATGTGGTTGTCAGTTCTGTTGACGGCACCGTAGTGGCCCTGGAAGAAACAGAAGAGACAGAATATCTGCACCGACGCGTGATCCAGTTGTCTGTGTTCATGACCATACTGGATGTACACGCAAACTGGTTTCCGGTAAACGGTGAGGTCACATACGTGGCACATCACTCAGGCCGTTTCATGAGCGCATGGTTGCCTAAATCCAGCACGGAAAACGAGCGCAGCACCGTGGTGATACGTTCGGAATGCGGACAGGACATACTTGTCAGACAAGTAGCGGGAGCCATGGCCCGGCGTATCGTCACATACGCCGAACCGGGAGTGGAAGCATCAATCGAGGACCATATGGGCTTTATCAAATTCGGTTCACGAGTAGACATCTTCCTGCCGCTCGGCACTGAAATATACGTTAATATCGGCGATAAGACCATAGGCGGCATCACAGAAGTGGCGCGTCTTCGCCCCGCCGTTTCCGCAACAGAAACCGATGTTTAAAGCCATATTCGCCCAGATCCCCAACTCTATCACCTGTCTTAACCTCATAAGCGGGTGCATAGCCATCGTCATGGCATTCAAAGGATGCTACGGATGGGCATCCATAGCCATAGCCGCCGCTGCCGTATTTGATTTTCTTGACGGAGCCATGGCTCGTCTGATGAAAGCATATTCCGCAGTAGGCAAAGAGCTTGATTCGCTCAGTGATCTTGTCAGTTTCGGTGTGGCTCCGGCTGCAATGGTCTACAATATTCTTCCGGAAGAATACTCTTGGATCGCCATCTCAATCCCGGTATGCGGCGCTTTGCGTCTGGCACGGTTCAACGTCGACACACGGCAGACCACATCATTCATCGGATTGCCAATCCCTGCAAATGCCATATTCTGGATAGGAGCTGTCAGCTGGATGGAAGCCAACGGACCTTTTGACGCCTGGATAATGATTCCGGCAACAATGCTCGAGGCACAGTCCATGCTCGACCCGATACAGCTCGTATCGCTAAAATTCTCCAATTTCAAGTTAAACACCGAGAATTGTCTCCGCTATTTCATAATAGCAGCGGCAATTGTGCTGACTGTAATTTTCGGGCTGCCCGGGCTGTCACTTACCATAATTCTGTATTATCTGCTCGGGTTGATCTATCCGTTTTTACCTTAAGAAATGGGGCTTATATTAAGTATTTTTCTCGGCATAGTCCTATTGTATGTCATCAAAGGACTAATAGTGGTGAACCGCGCACGCAACCAGTTCAAGCAAATGTTTGGACAACAGCCAGGAGCCGCCAGCGGAAACAGGCAGCCGAATGAGCGCAAGGCAGGATGGACCGCTCCGCTCCGGCGTAAAAAGAAAATCGACCCTCAAGTAGGCGAATACGTAGAGTTCACCGAAACCGTCACATCTTCCGCAAACCAGAACGACCGTCATCAAGATCAGACAAGACAATCCGGACGTCAGTCCGCAGAGAATCAAGTATCTGACGCCGAGTGGGAAGACCTGCCCCGATGACACGAAAATAAAATCTATGTTTTGGAAATATCGGGGGAAAACGCTAACTTTGCGGTGGAAATAAAATCCTTTTTAACTCAACACTCTAACACCTAACCAAATGGTAAGTTACAAAGAATTAGGCCTTGTCAACACCAAGGAAATGTTTGCCAAAGCCATCAAGGGCGGCTATGCTATCCCTGCTTTCAACTTCAACAATATGGAGCAACTCCAGGCTATCATCAAAGCCGCTGCCGAAGAAAAATCTCCCGTAATCCTGCAGGTTTCCAAAGGCGCCCGCAACTATGCCAACGCTACCCTGCTGCGCTACATGGCACAGGGTGCCGTGGCCTATGCCAAGGAACTCGGTTGGGAAAATCCCCAGATAGTGCTCCACCTCGATCATGGCGACAGCTTTGAACTCTGCAAGAGCTGCATAGACAGCGGTTTCTCCAGCGTCATGATCGACGGCTCTCACCTCCCCTACGAAGAAAACGTAGCCCTGACAAAGAAAGTTGTGGACTATGCCCACCAGTATGACGTGACTGTAGAAGGCGAACTCGGCGTTCTCGCAGGCGTGGAAGATGAAGTATCGTCCGACCACCACACCTACACCGACCCCGAAGAAGTTATCGACTTCGCAACACGCACCGGCTGTGACTCTCTGGCTATTTCAATCGGCACCAGCCACGGCGCATACAAATTCACACCCGAACAGTGCACCCGCAACGCCGAAGGCAAGCTCGTGCCCCCGCCGTTGGCATTCGACGTGCTTGACGGTGTTATGGAAAAACTGCCCGGATTCCCCATCGTGCTCCATGGTTCCAGCTCCGTGCCTCAGGAATACGTTGACACCATCAACCGTCTCGGCGGCAAGTTGCCCGACGCCATCGGCATCCCCGAAGAAGAACTCCGCAAGGCTGCAAAGAGCGCCGTATGCAAAATCAACATCGACTCTGACAGCCGTCTGGCCATGACCGCTGCCGTGCGCGAAGTATTCGCCACCAAACCCGGCGAATTCGATCCCCGCAAATACCTCGGTCCGGCCCGCGACGAAATGGAGAAACTCTACAAGCACAAAATCGTCAACGTGCTCGGCTCCAACGGCAAGGCTTAATCAATAGGACTTGTAAATAACCGATAAAGGGCGTGTCACACTCCTCAGGAGAAGTGACACGCCTTCTTTTTGCTCTTTTTTATCCGACAAAAAGGTAATTTTTTTCGTAATTTTGCACTCATGAACGACGAAGAGCAACATCATACGAAATACACGGTATCAATCCCCAAAGATCAGTTTGCGGCCATGCCGGCCGAAAGCTATAACGGTCGCATTGTGCTTGTGCAGGACCTTTTCACCGCTACAAAAGCACTGCGATAT
>BLLX01000052.1 GCA_011959405.1 Muribaculaceae bacterium | reverse complement strand
CACTATAAGCTGAATATCAAATTTTACCCAGTGACCGTTTTCTTTGATCTTAGTATCTTTGGGTGTGAAACCACCGCCCGCTTTACGGGTTTTGGTGATTTCATCGAGCTGATAGTTGTTGTTGCGGTTTTTGGGAGGAGCCATCAGCACAACAATCTTACGACGTCCCTTGACTTTTTCTTTTCGTGAACCTGCATCAGGCACCACGATAAGCAACTCGCCATTGTCGTCGACCGTCACCACAGCAATACCCTGAGGATTGGTAATGCCAAGATCTTTATACTGGTCTGTTCCCGGGATACGGATATTAGCGTCAAAGATGTCGACGTCAAACAGCGGCTCCTTATTCTTTTCATTAAGCACCGTGACTTCCACTTCCATAATCTTAGCTGACAACGGTATGGCCGTCAGAAGAAGGCATGCGGCCGTCAACAACAATGTTTTCAAATATCCGGAAATATTTCCTGACATGTGGAATCCTTTCATAAACTGGTCATCAATTAGTCAAAAATATAGGAAAACGAAAGTGCAAACCGCATAGGCACAGGCAGCACACGACCATAGTTAGGCTCTGTAGGAGCTTTTTCTGTATCACGGAAATTCTTAGCTCTGGCATATGCGATACCAACGCCTATCTCAGCTTCCATGTTCCAGTTTTTATTCAACACGAACGCATAGCCGTAAGTGGCACCCACTCCGGCCATGATTCCATGAAGAAACCTGGTTTTCATATTTAATCGGTAGCTTGCTCCCAATGCAGCAAGACCGACAAAATGCCGCGACATAGGTCGGGCGAAGTAATAGCGCAACTCCGGCTGAAATCGCAGATTGTTCCATCTGTATCCGGCGATCGAAACGGGGAAAGGGTTAGCGGAAAAACCAACATCAAGAGTCATGTGAGCGCTAAGACGGGTCTCCAACGACAAGTTCGGAGACAACATAAGCCAGTCAATAGCATTAGTTTTGAGAGCCACTCGCTGGGCATGCGCCGACACCCCGTACATAGCGCAAATGGCAAACAAAATTAAATTAAATAACGTCTTTTTCATAAAATAGCTATCGTCCTATCGGTCAGATAATAATGTGATTTCATAGAATGTCAGTATGCACATTCAGAGGTGCAAAGTTACATTATTTTTTCAATTCAAAACATTTTTTGCATTATTATTTATAAACTTCTGATCACAAAGAAATTACGACTCCCCCGTCGAAACGGAGAAGCCGCAGCTAAAAATAGGTGTGAATATGGGATCAGACCGTGCGTCCCGGGTATGCTTTCAGGGCTTCGGCAAGCACTTTCAAAGCCTTGGCCAGGTCTTCTTTTTTGAGCACATAAGCCATCCGGACTTCATTTTTTCCTCGCCCGGGAGTCGTGTAGAAGCCAGACGCCGGAGCCATGAAAACGGTAGCCCCGTCATACTGGAATTCCTCCAGACACCATTCGCAGAATTTATCGGCATCATCCACCGGAAGAGACACCACTGTGTAGAACGCTCCCATGGGAATCGGCGAATAGCAACCGGGTATTTTGTTCAGGCCGTCGATCAGAAACTTACGTCTATCCACATACTCATTATAGTTCATCAACATGTATTCGCGTGACGCATCTATTGACGCTTCCGCCACAATCTGGCCAAGCAAAGGAGGGCTAAGACGAGCCATGCAGAACTTCATAATACTCTCTTTCAGCTCTTTATGCTTGGTAATAATAGCCCCTATGCGTATGCCGCACTCACTGTAGCGTTTGCTCACCGAGTCGATCAGCACCACCTGCTCCTCAATTCCAGGGAGATGAAACGCGGAAATATATGGCGCTCCTGTGTAGCAGAACTCACGGTAAACCTCATCGGAAAAAAGATACAGGTCATATTTTTTCACCAGATCCCTGAGCTGGATCATCTCTTTCATTGTGTAGAGATAGCCTGTGGGATTGTTCGGATTGCAGATCAGGATGCCTTTGGTCCTGGGGGTGATAAGTTTTTCAAATTCCTCGACCGACGGCAGGGCGAATCCGTCGTCAATGCTCGAGGGCACGGTCACGATTTTGGCTCCGGCCGATATAGCAAAAGCCATATAGTTCGCGTATGCCGGTTCGGGAACGATTATCTCATCGCCGGGGTCCAGACAGGCCATAAATGCAAACAACACTGCTTCCGATCCGCCTGCGGTGACAATTATATCGTCGACATCTACATTGATATTGAACGTATTATAATACGACCGCAGTTTCTGACGCAAAGAAAGCAGGCCCTCAGAAGGACTGTATTCCAGAATGGTGCGGTCTATGCTCCTGAGAGCGTCCAGACCCTCCTGCGGTGTAGGCAGGTCAGGCTGGCCGATGTTAAGATGATAGACGTGGACTCCGCGCTGTTTTGCCGCATTGCTCAACGGCACCAGCTTTCGTATAGGAGATGCGGGTATTTCCTTACCCCGCGATGAGATTGTTGGCATAACAAGAGAATATTAAGTTCACAAATTTAACGGTTTATTCCAAATCTCACGACAGTCTGGCAAGCCAGCGAAGCGCAAAATCATTGTCGGGATTTTCTTCCAGCATCTTACGCAGCTTCTCGAGAGCGCCGGAGCTGTTGCCCGACCGTATGTCAAGGACTATCTGCTGGCGTTCGATAAACGACATGAGCGAATCCAGATGTTCGCCGCCATCCTCCTCATCACGCTGCTTGACAATATTTTCGCGCAGGCTGTCAAGAAGAGACGGACAGCGTGGGTCACGCATAGCCATCAGACACAGCACATACTGCTCAGTCCAGTGAATACGGTTCTGATTCACTATCAGATCAAGAAAATAGTACGCGTCGCGATAGCGACCGAGAGCGCAGTTCACCACTCCGAGAAAATAACACACTTCATAGAATGTCTCGGCCACATCAGTCGCCACAAGATCCGGATTCTCCATAGGCGGAGACATGATCCCGAAAGCGTTGGTAAGATAATGGAGCGCTTCAAAGTGGCGTCCGTCGGTGTAGAGCACCTTACCCCAGTAGAGTGAATAGGCGGCATCCGGCTCTTTGCATTTTGCAAGCAGATCCAGTTCGGAGGCCATGTATTTGGCTTCAGCCAGAAAAGCCTCGGGTGTGACGCAAGGCACCCCGAGAATCACTGTGCGCGCCTGCGGCATGGACTCTTCCGAAGCCGGAGCGCGGAACGGAGCCATCGGCATTGCCGACAGCATCGCGTTGATCCTTACCGATATCAGGCGGTCATCAACCCTTTCGGCGGCCATATTGAACATCACCTCACGGATCTCACGGTCAGATGATCCGATGGAATAGACCGCCCTTGAAGACACTACCTGCGCATCCGGTCCGTCGCCGGCTACAACCGGAGCGAGCAATGCCGTCGCGGCTATAGTATCCGGAGTGGATGCTATCTCCTTGCCGTCGAGACGCAGCACACTGTTTTCGCTGATTTCGTATCCGAACAGAGTATGCAGGAACTCACCGATGGTAATATCCGCGACATGCCACACCGGGTCGGCGAACGGATCCGGCTGATCGGTGATCTCCATGCGGCTCATGGCATATAGCTGGTGGCCGTATATCAGCCTGTTTTTCACCAGATCAGACGGTGATTCTGTGCGCATGGACTCATAACGATCCAACAGTATTCGCTGCAGGTGAAAGCAACATATCAGTATGGACCTGACAAACTGCACCGAAGCATCATCGCGTCCCAGACGCAGACCGGACGCATGAAGACTGAACGACAGAGACCCTTCGGCATCCGACGGAGCAAACGTGCATTTCACCGGCAATGACAGCCCGTTGACCGAATTGGCCACCGACTCCGCAAGAGCCATATTCTCGGCCGGCATCGAAAAGCAGTTGAAGTATGATATGGACATGGTGTTGTCAAACGGATCGTCGTCTCCATGACGGAACGTGGCAAAAAAATGTCCTCCCTGATATTCGAAACTCACCGTGCGGTCCACTCCGTCGGCTTTGGGCAATTCCTCACACGACACCTGCATACTGCCGAGAATTTCGACAAAACGCCGGCCGACTTCCGGCAATTCATCCTGTCCGTCACCGCCGCCGTCTGTCTCCTGTTCTTTATGGCACGAGAAAATACGTTTGACCATGCCGCTGTGCATGAGCGCCACGGTAATAACCGGCACACCAATCATCAGCGACACAGAGATTATGATAAGTTGAACGGAGATGGTCATCGGTCAATGATTTCGATTATGAGATATAAACGCGTGAAACCGTTTTTTTGTTACCGGGCGGTGCCCACAGCCGCACGCAGACGGTAACGGCACAAGCCCACATAGGCCAGCAGGACTACATTCATCAGCAACGCATATACTATGGCAGGCACGGCCAGACTGTCATCGGCAAACACCAGCGGCGACGAAGCCAGAGCGATGGCCTGCGCAGAGTTCTGCATGCCGACCTCGATCACCAACGTCCGCCGCTGCACAGATACGAGACCGGAGATCGCCGCCAAGGCTGCGCCGCCGCACATGCTCAGACACAGCAGAAGCAACACCGCCGGACCCAACGTGGAGAAATTGGCCGATATGGTCCGGTGATGCACCACAAAAAACACGGCGGCAAGCAACATGAGCGCCGGAAACGCCATGCGGCGCAGCACAACATGAATCCGGGACGCTGCCGCCGGCAACTTGGCCCTGACAGCCATGCCGGCAAACACCGGCAGAAGCGCCAGCACTATATTCTGACCTATCAGGCTTCCTAACGGCAATTCGATCCAAGAGCCGACGGAAAAACTGAGAATCAGCGGCAACGTGATCAGGGTGATCACTGAACTGAGAGCCGTAAGGCTCACGGAAAGAGCTACATCTCCTCCGGCCAGAGCTGAAAACACGTTGCTCGACGATCCGCCGGGAGAACACGCTATAAGCATAAGCCCCACAGCCATGACAGGATCAATGTCAAACACCCAGATCAGACCCAACGCCACAGCAGGAAGCAGCACGATCTGTCCGCACAGGCCCACCATCACGGCCCGCGGCGAACGCCGCAGCAGAGAAAAGTCAGCAGGGCGTAGCTCAAGTCCGAGATCAAACATGAGCACCGTCAGTATCGGTATGACTATAAGAACGGGATTCATTCCTATAACTATCAGTATTCAAACGTGAAATCATCTATATACATCACAGACGGCCCACCGGTGAAGAAATCACCGTAATAGCTCGCGCTACACACCAGAACCAGATGTGCTGCCTTTGCATCCGTGCGCTTGTATGTTATGGGAATCTCAAACTCTTCAAAACCGTCGCCCGATGTGGCATTCTCCACAACCAGTTCGCCGAAACCGATCACACGCGGATCATCACGGTCAAAAAGTCTGCGTTCCGACGC
The DNA here is from genome assembly GCA_011959405.1 of Muribaculaceae bacterium. GTDB lineage: Bacteria > Bacteroidota > Bacteroidia > Bacteroidales > Muribaculaceae > UBA3263. Next base: position 8,924 of record BLLX01000052.1, on the reverse strand, counting down.
TTTTGTCTTGATCACAAACGGATATGACTCCCCGCCGTAACTTTCTTGCGGCCCGTCGGCAAGTATGGCCACATAAATGCTGCCTTTGTCCATGCTTCCCGTAGAAACTTCGCTGAGCGAACTATGAGTCACAGCCTTGGGTTCATAGCGCATATAGCCTTTCAGAGCCGACGGCCTGGACGTGAACGGACGTCCGAAACCGAGAACGCCGTCAGTGCCATCGGTGGCAAGATACTGACCCACAAAAGCATTGCCGGCAGCAAACTTTCCGATACCCATCACGCCTACAAACTGCGACGCAAGCCGCGCGGAGTAACGGCCGCCGTGTTTCATGTCAGCCGACGGAGTGGTCACATTAGTGTTGAGCGTTGACGATCCGTGATTGCCGGTATCCCAGAAACGCGAACCGCTGTCGGCAGCAAGAAGGTAGGTTTTGGATGAGGTGTTCCACGTCTCGAAGTCTCCGTTCGGAATTCCGGCGGCAGACTCGGTCGTAAACGAACGCACTATGCTTGAGGTGAAATCGGCCGAAACAGCAACAAACTCATAGTCCGTGGCAGGCTCAAGGCCTTCCACCGTTGTCTGGAAACCGCTGGCATTTTTCACCGTGGCTGCCACAGCAGTCCATTCGGAGGAACCTTTGATCCTGTATTTGAAACCGCAGTCATCGCCGACTCCGGCTTCAAGCACAGAGCCGGAAAGCGTGGCACGTGTAGCCCATACATCGTACACGGAGATCACATCTGCCACCACTGGTGCCTTTATTGAGCTGACAATCACGGTAGCTGACGACGATTTGCCATAACTGTCCGTAGCGGTCACGGCAAACGGGTGTTCCCCCTCCGGCAGTCCGTTGATCAGCGACGCGCCGATCGTAAGGCGCAGGCTAGCACGGTCGGCTACGGCATCATAGGCATAGGCATGTTCCAGCCCGCGACGTTTCAGATCATCTTTCCGGTCCTCGTCGAGGGCCATCATGTCCACCGATGCCGCACCAAGCTGCTCGGCAGCCGATTCGGCTCCGACAGTCAGCGACTCAATCTCGCCAACCGACGCGATCTCCAGAATCACATCCTCGAATTTGCCTTTTTCTCCATACACCGGCGCAGTGATGTCAAAACCGCGTCCGGCAATATCCGGCGGCAGGGTGATTACCACTTCCGACTCTTCGTCCACGGTGGTAGAGTCCACATCAATGGTGAAAAACGCAGCGCCTTCATCTCCGTTTCCGGCATTACGGCCTATCTTGAAACGATATTCAGTGGCGCGCCGCACTCCATCCAGAGTGCCGGTCTGAGAGAGAGCCGATCCGTCGTTTTTCACAGCCGTGAGCGAATATGTCAGCGATCTCTCCGACGCCGAGGGCATCATGAAATAGGCTTTTCGCTGATCCCGGCCTTCAAACATGACAGATCCGGCGGAATGACCCACGGTAAGAGAATATCCGCTTATCACCTCGTCCACATCGGCATCATATTCCACAGATGCCACAACGTTGGCTATACGGCAGTTGAGAAGGACTTTGGCTGTCCCTCCGGCAGTGATCTCAAACGGCTCGTCGCCTGTGAAATAGCGCGCGTCAAACGAAGCCGGAACGCTGTCGCCGGCCCATGCCTCGGCGATATAGCTGTCGGCTTTGAGAGTTATGGACGACGGTATTTCCGACAGTCCCTTATATCGGCGCACAAGGCCGCGGCTGTTTGAAATCCACACCATTACCGACGATGAGAGATCGGCATCCGTACTTCTCGACGAATTCACGGTCTCCACCGTGGAAGAGATCTGCGCCGACAGACACAGCGTGCCGTCACCGCCGAACGGACGACTTTCCTCACAGCCTGTCAGAACCGTGCCGGCCGCCAATATCGGAAAAAGATACTTTCTTTTCATCATTCCACTATAAATGACAGTGTCCTGTCAGCCTTATTGCCGTCAGCATCGGTAACGGTAATGTGAAACTTATGGACGCCCTGATAGATATCGAGCAGCGGGAGGAACTGGGTTATGTCGAAAGTCACGTCGGTCTTGCCTGTCACTTCGGCACCAGTGGGAAATCCCAGACCGGCAAGCGCGCCCTGCATTTCTCCGGGAGCTGCAAGGTCGAATGTCGAAGCCAGCCCCACTTCCCTGAGGAAATCGTCGGTAAGATCGTCGGATATAATGTCGACAACAAGGCTGGATATGCCTTTATCTGCATGTATCAACACCTTGGCTTCGGCCAGATCCGTCGGATTATTGTCGGTGAAACTGAGTGTCGACGAAGTGAAGGATATCTGTTCAGAAGGTTCCTCACCGCCGCCGTTTCCGCCATTAGGTCTGTCTGATGAATCGAGAATGGTCTCGTCCATGTCCACGGTGTATCCGAGACGCTCCACAGTTACGGAAGTGTCGATAGATATGTGTTTCGGATCCACATAGCCGCCTGTGGCGCTCTTTACGGCAAATGTTATGATATAGTGATGGCCGGGCTTCACATCCGGGATCGCCTTGATCATCTGCTCCTTATTTCCTTTTATCACACCTGAGAACTCAGCCACCAACGACTTTCCTTCATGGAAATAACCCGGCCTAGTCTCACTGACCGGATATGTCAACTGACTGCTGCCCACGGTGACTTTCACCGAAGAGACTTCGGCATCCATCAGAGCGGCAAGCTCGTCGGAATACCTTATCGTAACCTTCACGCTTGCCAGCGAACAGGTCACGGCTCCGATATTGTAGATCGTGCCTTGCTTTATCTCAAACTCTCGCGAACCCATATATAGCGGCCTTTCAAATGCGGCAGCCGTCTCTTTGTGGGAGCGGATCTCAAGAGTATAGGAACCGACCGGCAACACGTGCATGGAAGGTTTATCGGCATACGTCCACGATGCTGTAGGCTGTCCTTTCCCATCAAGCAGATCTATCACGAAAGCGCCGACATCCACATTGCTGTCATTCCGACTTCCGGATGTTACGGTGACATCAGACTGATCCGTCTGGTCCGGATTGACGCTCACATCCATTCCGGAAAGTTCCAGTGTGCCGGTTTTAGCAGCCGAAACTGTCGGCTCACTCTTGCCATCGTTGCACGAAGTGATCGAAAGCATAGCCGGCAAAGCCGCTATGACGGCGCCTATCAAAGATTTACGCATAATTAATAAGTAAATTTAAGATTATCTATCGTTAAGGCGGCTCCGCGAGAACTGCACTCGGGCTTGCCGCAGTAATTTGTGGTCTTTATATCAGCTTCCTCCGTATGATTGCTCGACGTGATCATGATGCGGAGCGATGTGGCCCGGCGGTTTCTCACCGCATACACCACCGGCACGCTGAACGCCGTGTAGGATGATGCTTCCGCAAGTTCTACCGAGCCAGAACCTATTACAGCGTCGCCCGACAGTATCTCCACCGTCACCACGCCCGCTTCCGACGGATCCTGAGAATCGGGCTCATACATATATGACCCCGTAAGTTCCGACGGTCTGGAGGAAAATGAAACTCCTTCAACCATGGTTTCAGACACCCCGTCGAAAGCGTAAGTGCCCAAGAATAGCTTGCCCGCTGAACGGTTCGCTATTTCCGGAATGTTGGCACAATAGTAATTGCTGTAGCTGGTGTTGCCAGTCTGGCTCATCACCGGTATGCTCCGCCCATTGGCGTCCCATGCCACATTGCGCACCACCATGGCGTTAGCCCCTGATGCCACCGGAATATTCTGATATACCGCCGGATACTCGTCGTATGCGCTCTGGCCTATGCCCAAGATTTTAGCCGTGGGCTGATGCGACACCCAGGAGAGAGTCGAATTGTAGACCGACGGGATCTGATACCAGCTGTTGGCCGTGGCTGCTCCAGGATAACAGGTCTTGGCGTTTGTCGACGCCCATCCCTGCGGCTCGGACACCGACATATCCATGAACGTCTTGAAATGCTTGCCGCCCAAGGTCATGGTCCAGTTTCCGCCCTGCTGCAGATTCATCTCTATGGTTTTCGTCAGCTGCTCGAAGTCGCCGTTTGGCACTCCGGCCATTGTCTCGGTCACAAACGACACCGGCTCGCACGCCACGGCGGGATCTCCCACCAACGATACCTTGACGCGGTATCTCGTGGCGGAAGACAGATCGCCGAACCCGATGTGTCCGCCATCGGCCACAGCATCCGTCTCGACAAAATTACCAGAATCGCCCTCGGCCACATAGACCGTGGCCAACCCGGCCAATATGCCGGCGTCCGTATCACCGTCAGCCGACAGAGCGACCGACGCGTGTGTGGCCCACACACTTCCTTCAGGGGCTGTAATGGAAAAACGCGGTAAAACTCTGGTCACACGCACTTCTTCACTCTGAGCCACAGAAGCGTGCACACTCAGGCCGAACTCATACACAAGCGCCGGCACTTCTACCGTGACTTTATACAATCCTTCGCCATCTGCCGGAGCCACACTTATGAGCGGTGCATCAATCCATGATCCGGAACCGTCAGTCACTTTATATGCAAAATCAGCGGGATCGGTATCGCTGTTGGATGCAAGCATGAAACTGCACTCCTCGTCGAGCAGACCCGTAGGCTCCACCGACCTGACATCCAGCACCAGAGCTTCCAGTTCCACGTCCACGCTGCGCGGAGACGTGGTCTTGCCCATCCTGTCCACAGCATTAAGCGTAAACCGCACCGACCGGTCTCTCAGATTGGGGATCAGATCCGTCAGCACCACCGAAGCATAATGCGGATCCGGCATGTCCGCTCCCGGCATACGCAACCCCATGGATTCCATCAGCGCCTTCTCGCGTGCCGACGGCGACAGCAGATTGACCTCTGCCGGCCATCCATCACCGACAAGCTGCGGAGCTGAAGTGGTCAGCGTGAGCGAACGCAACCCGCCGGGAGCGATCACATTGAAGATCACATCACTCTCCGGCCGCGACGTGGTCACAAGTCTTAAAGGCTCGCCTTCCACCGCACCGTCAATTGATATTTCAGGAGCAGGAGCATTCATCAGATCTTCCGACAGAAGCACCGACACCGGCTCCAAATCCAGTTTATCGTCAAACTCAACCACCAGTTCCGCTCCGCCCGGGGCCGATTTCACATCCAGAGTCACGATATAATGATGGCGCGACAGAGCCAAAAACTCTCCGACCTGCAACCGGGCCTCTGCTCCGGAATTCAACGCCACCTGAGCAGTGATGTCGACCTTTCCCGGGCGCAGATAGACCGCACGGGTCTCCCCTGCCCCGACCTCCACATAGGCCCCGCCGGAACTATGCAGAATGGTTGTATATGACTTAAAATACGTGCGAAATTCCTCTGTGGTCTCCACGCTTACCATAGTATTGGCCAGTGTGGCGGTAATATCCACCTCCGACACCTCGCCTACAGCCACGTTGAAAGATGCTTCGCCAAAATAATACGGCAATTCAAAACCCTCGCTGTCGGGATTGCCGTAGAAAGCCGTCATAGTATATGACCCAGGCTCAAATTCTTCTTCTGTATCAAATTCCGCTACCGATCCGTATGTCCGGTCAATCTTATCGGACACAAGCGTCAGCTGCAGATCTCCGGCTGTCACCTCGCCGTCTGCGCTTCTGGACGAAACATCCTCTATAACCGAAGCGTCAAGACTAGCCACAGGCCTGATATAGCCTATGCGGTCGCCCATCGAAGCGCTGTCGTCAGCGCCACACGATGTCAAAGAAATAACAGCCGAAATGATCAAGGCCGGAAACTGATACCGTGATTTTACAAATGATCTGATCATTTTTCCCGTGATTGGTTGTGTATTAAAACCGCAAATTTACGCAAAATCCCCGACACTCCGCGCCTGTCGATCCAAAAACCGCCAAAAACAGGGCGCTTCAGACCTATAAACAGATACAAATGTCCTCCGGGCGACTAAATTTCCCCCCGGAGGATATTCATATAATTGTAATTTATACGCTCAACGTATCCAAATGCCCCCAGCCGCCCTGAATGAAATAGGCACGGCCATGCGAATAGGCATTTTTTTAGGAGTGTAATATTTAACGCGGAATTTAGGTAGAGCATTAACCAGCCTTAAGGCTTCCGCATTGACTTCGTCATTTTTGCTTGCCCTTAACATTTTTACATCTGTAACCGTCCCATTCGGCATAACCATAAACCCCACATGAACTCTTTCGTTCCCTTTATATCCTTCGGGGATACGGATATTCTCATCCAGCCATTCCTTCAATTTTCCGTTGCCACCGGGAAATTCGCATCGGGGATCAAAATTGATAAACATTTCCCGTATCTTTGATTTTAATTGAGCGAGATATTCAGGCGATACGGTAAAGAAAATCGCGCGATTGCCGTATTCATCATCTTTGATTTCAGCTTTTTGAATGGAATCGGCTTGAACCATATCATTAGATACCCCAATCCATTCGTTGTTTAAATAACAGAACACAGTTTCAGTATCCCTTTCCGTCATAGGAAATTGAATCTCACGGATCATAGTATCATTCATACAGCAATGCTGTGCCAATGCCTGCCCAAACTGAAATAACAGCAACAACACGATCAAATAATTTTTCATAAATACGCTATATCTGTTTATCCTTATCCGGCAGCTCTACGGAAATCAAAAAATAAGAAAACGTGAGCCACTATGCCGTCTCCAGTTCGTGAATTTCTCAGAATCCCCCGCAAGACAAGCATAACGCTTCCTCCTTTTTCAAAATTCAACAGACCGGCCGCAGCCAATCCGACTGCAATATTAAGCATTTTTCCGACTTAAAACATTGAAAAACCCCGAAAAGACTTTTTATTATAAATATAGATTAATGCACCCGAAGTGATTGCTGCAGACCTGAAAAGCAATAGCGACTGAAAATCAAATGATCATCAGTCGCTATCAGTACCCGGACTCGGGCTCGAACCGAGATGGGTCGCCCCACTGGTGTTTGAGACCAGCGCGTCTACCGATTCCGCCATCCGGGCGCATTTTTCGGCACCACAAAGGTATATATAAAATTTCAGTTATGCAACCGACCGCTTCAAAAAGTCGGCTTTCACACCGTATAAACATGAAAAGCGCCGGACAACGTCTGCAATCAGACATGTTCCGGCGCTTAAATATGGTGCTGATCGTCGCGCTTATTCGGCGGTCTCCTCAGCCACTACTTCCAAGGGAAGTTCAACAGATACTTCCTTGTGGAAACGAACAGTGGCGGTGTAGCTGCCCACTTCCTTGATGCTGTCCTTGACTGCGATGAGCTTGCGGTCAACGGTGTGGCCGAGCTTGGCAAGGGCTTCGGAAACGGTAGCCGCATTGACAGCGCCGTAGATAGTGCCGGTAGCGGCAGTCTTGACGGCGATGCTAAGCGATACGCCTTCCAGAGCAGCAGCAGCAGCTTCTGCTTCTGCCTTGATCTGAGCGAGCTTGTGGGCGCGCTGACGCTGATTTTCAGCAAGAACCTTCAGAGCGGAAGGTGTGGCGATCACAGCCTTCAGCTGAGGGATGAGGTAGTTGCGGCCATAGCCGGCCTTCACTTCCACTACGTCGTCCTTATATCCCAGATTGGGGACATCTTCTATAAGAATCAGTTTCATAATACGTTGTCTCCTAATCTTTAAGGTTATTTCATCAGGTCAGTTACGAAAGGCAGCAGAGCCAAGTGGCGGGCACGCTTCACGGCCTGAGCCACACGACGCTGAAACTTCAGCGAAGTACCGGTGATGCGACGGGGAAGGATCTTGCCCTGCTCGTTAAGGAACTTTTTGAGGAATTCGGGATCCTTGTAGTCGATGTACTTGATGCCGCTACGCTTGAAACGGCAATATTTCTTTTTGGACTTATCCACCGACATGGGGGTGAGATAGCGGATTTCAGAATTTGCTTGTGCCATGATGTTTCGGGGGATTATTCAGCAGCGGGTGCCTGTTCTACTTCGGTTGCGGTTGCTTCGGCGGGAGCGGACGCGCGGCGTGAGCGACGCTTGTCGGCATATTCCTTGGCATACTTGTCGAGACGGAATGTGAGGAAGCGGAGCACGCGTTCGTCACGGCGATAGCTGGTCTCGAGTTTCTTTACAGCTTCAGGTTCTGCGTCGAATTCCACCAGAGTGTAGTAGCCGGTGGTTTTCTTATCGATAGGATAAGCGAGCTTACGCAGACCCCAGTTTTCGTGGTTCACGATGGTGGCACCGGCTTCGGTGAGCACGCCGATGAACTTGTCTACCGCTTCCTTTGCCTGAGCGTCAGACAAAACGGGAGTCAGAATGAAAACGGTTTCGTAGTTATTCATTGTAGGTTTATTAAAAAATTAAAATAGTTGCATTTGCGGGTGCAAAGTTACTAATTTATTTTCAATTGGCCAAATATATGACAAAACCAGCAGCCAACTTTTTCAGCCGTGACAGAAAAAGAGACTGCGGCAGTTGTCAACGAAATTGCGGCTGCATCCTGTGATTGCAGCTATCCGGTCGCTGCTCAGCTTAGGTTCGGACATTTTGGCCATAAGGACACGGTAACGTTTGCAAATTATGCCGGAAGATGTTGTTTCGTTTTCTTTTTTGAGACGGGCATACGCCTTCTTGTTATATTTAACGGTGAGCAGTGTTGTACATATAGCGTTAAGAATAAAGTTATTATCTATCAACGGCGTTCGCCGTCTTTTATTGGACATGGAGACAATTCCCATTTTGCACAAATACTTTATGTGTTACCAGTTACCCATAAGTCCAGGGCCACGTGTGGATATAAGTCCTTAACTCATTTGCGGTCATGCTGCATATCTTGCAATACTCTTTCCGTGTGGAATCGGCATATCATAGCCAGGCATGCCGCACCGCATTGCATGATGTCATGCTAGCGCACCAAAGGGAACCGTCGGAAAGGCCACAAGGCATTATCGTTTTTTCTTTTTGGGAATGTGGTTGAACCGCCACTGCAGGTGGAACATGAAGTAGCGCGGCAGCACG
>BLLX01000051.1 GCA_011959405.1 Muribaculaceae bacterium | reverse complement strand
TTCCTCTGCCCGCGGTATCCTCATCGTCAACGGAGTCAAGACCCTTGTGAAATAATTATGACAACTTTTGTCTGAAACTGAAAAAAGGCTTCATGCCGCATGGCATGGAGCCTTTTTTTTGAATTACCCCTATTTTCACTAAATTTGCGCCTTATAATCTCTGTCCGATAAAAAAACACACCTTTTCCTTTGATAATGCAACGAATCAACTGCAACGTCTATACGGCCACAATATACCAGATCGCCATGGCGTTTCTTCTGCTGTGGATAACCCGGATTGGCTTCTATTACTATAACCGTACACTAATCGATCCGACATCAAGCAGCCACTTGTGGCGGTTGATGTCGAACGGTATACCGTTCGACGCTTCCGCGACCGTATATTTCAACGCACTGTTCCTGTTCATGCGCTTTCTGCCGTGGCCATTCGTGCTCCGCAAAGGCTACATTATAGCCACCGACACCATTTTCTACATGTGCAACTCGGCAATGCTCATGCTCAATCTGGCCGACATCCCGTTTTTTGCATTCCAGGGATCACGCATGCGGTTCTCATCACTGCGCGACATGGCCACTGACTCCAATATCGCAGGCATCATCCTGTCATACGCCGTCGAATACTGGTGGGCATACCTCGGCGGCATAGCCATAATAGCCCTTCTGGCATGGCTCTACCGGCGTCTGAAACCCGCATCGCAGCTCACCCTCTCCCGCCGGTGGAGCACCTGCGCAGCACGCACAGCCATACTACTGGCCATGAGCCTGACGGCATTCATGCTCATGCGCGGCACATTCAGCTTCCGCGGCACCCCGCTGTCGATAAGCCACGCGGCGGCAGGCATCGAACGCAATGCCGAAATCAACGTGGTGCTCAACACCCCGTTCTGCATACTCCGATCCACATCCGGCACAGACAAGATACCTCTGCGTCATTATTACAACCCCGAACAACTCGCCGCCATGCGGCCACAGGCCATAATCCCTGCCGACAGCATATCGCCCACAGGCAAAAACCTCATGATGATCGTGATCGAGAGCGGCGGCGAATATCTCATCGACAATCTGTCGCCACTTACCGACGGCACCCGGCTCGGCCTGATGCCGTTTGTCGACTCGCTGAGCCGCCATTCGCTCTCCGTACTCCACACCTTCGCCACCGGACGCCGCTCCAACGAAGGGATAGCATCGCTGCTCGGCAGCTTCCCCAACTACGAACCGTTCATATTCATGCGGTCGCCATACACTGTCAACGACTTCGACGCATTTCCCCGCCTGCTGCGCGACGCCGGCTACTCCTCGACATTCTATTACGGATGCAACCCCGGCTCCTACAACATCGAACAGATAGCCATGACTCTGGGATTCGAACGCTCCGCCAACCGCAACGACTACGGCATCAACAGCGACTTCGACGGCCAATGGGGCGTATTCGACCACTGCATGGCCCGATACGTGGCCCACGACATAACCCGATCAATGACCGAGCCCTTCGAAGCCGTCTGGTTCACCCTGTCGTCACACTCCCCGTTCACCATCCCCGAAGGCTGGGATACATCCGGATTCCGCCACAAGGACACCGGAATGGCCCGGTCCGTGGAATACACCGACCAGTCGCTGCGCATGTTCTTCGACTTTGCCCGACAGCAGCCATGGTATGACAACACTATGTTCGTCATCACCGCCGACCATGGCAACCGCGAATGGATCGGCACCAAATTCGACACAGCCTACCTCCAGTATCACATACCGTTCATCGTCTACACCCCCGACGGCAGCATAAAGCCGGCCAAAATCGACGACCGGATCATGTCGCAGTTCGACATAGGACCAACCGTACTCGGACTGCTCGGCTACAACCGCCGTTACATATCCATGGGCTCCGACATATTCGCCGGCGACGGGCGCCCGCACTATGCCGTCAACAAATTTGCCGGAGCCTACCAGATCATGGGCACAAGCTACCTTGTCAGATGGGATGCCGACACCGACCGGATTCAGGAAGTCTACGACATCAAGGCCGACCCCGAACTCACCTCACCGCTGTCAGACTTCGATCCCGGCGAAGTCTCGGCCATGATATCCTACGCCAAGGCACTCCTTCAGGACTTCGCCGCACGCATCAACACCAACAATCTCTCCATATCCGCCGGCCAATAACAGAAAAACACCCCGGATATCTTATAGATCATTCAACCCAAACATTAAATTTTTTGTTTATATTTGCACCATAAACCTACATAACCGATTCTCCTGCCATGTTTACACAGAACGATCTACAGACACTCCAGGCCAAAGGCATAACGGAAGCCGACGCCTGCAAACAGCTCCACAGATTTAAATCCGGATTTCCATACCTGCGCCTGCTCGGATCCGCAACCGTGGGCCACGGCATAGCCCGGCTCACCGACGACCAGCGCCGTGCCGCCGCAGACCGGTGGCACCGATACCTTGCCGACGGCGGCAAAGCATGCAAGTTTGTCCCGGCATCGGGAGCCGCATCGAGAATGTTCAAATCCCTCTTCGCCTACCTCGACGGACCCGACGGAGCGCCGCAGCCCGGCTCCGACGCGGCCGAAGTCATAGACCGCATCCACGACTTCGCCTTCTTCCCCGAACTCGACTCGCTCTGCACCGGTCTCTACGGAGCAGGCGTAGACTTGCTTGCCGCCGATGGCCGCTACAAAGACATAATAGCCGCCATCATCACCGGATCGGGACTCAACTACGGCCAGCTGCCCAAAGGGCTGCTGCAGTTCCACTCCTACCCCGACGGCCCCCACACTCCAGTCGACGAGCAGATAGCCGAAGGCGCTGCCACAGCCGTGGCTCCCGGCGGCACCCTTATGCTGCACTTCACCGTAAGCCCCGCCCATCGCGCTCTGTTTGAAAAGAAACTCGCGGAAGCCATTCCAGCCGCACAGCGCAAATACGGCATCACCATCGACGTGAGTATGTCTGAGCAGCAATCGGCCACAGACACCATCGCCGCCAACCCCGACGGATCCCCGTTCCGCCAGCCTGACGGCTCACTGCTCTTCCGCCCCGGAGGTCATGGCGCGCTCATACGCAATCTCAACGACATCGACTCAGCCGTGGTGTTCATCAAAAACATCGACAACGTGGTCCCCGACCACTTCCGCGACACCACCGTCGAATGGAAACAGATTCTGGCAGGACACATGATCCTGACCCACGACCGCATAGCACACTATCTGCACACACTCGACGCCGGCAACAGCACTCCGGAGCAGCTGCGCGAAATGATAGCTTTCCTCCACGACGAACTCAACGTGCGCGATCCCCGGATGAAAGTTCTCTCCGACGCCGACCTTGAAATGTTCATACGCGCCAAACTCGACCGCCCGCTGCGTGTCTGCGGCATGGTGGTCAACGAAGGCGAACCCGGCGGCGGCCCCTTCATCACCGAAAACCCCGACGGATCCTCGTCGCCCCAGATACTCGAAAGTCACCAGATCGACACCTCCGAGCCAAACTACCGCGAAATGCTGGCCAAAGCCACCCACTTCAATCCGGTAGACCTCGTATGCTACATCCACGACCCCGACGGAAAGCCCTACGACCTGCCCTCGTTCGTCGATCAGGCCACAGGATTCATATCACGCAAATCCTCACAGGGCCACGAACTCCTCGCACTCGAGCTGCCCGGACTCTGGAACGGAGCCATGAGCGACTGGAACACCGTATTCGTCGAAGTCCCGGCGGCTACCTTCAATCCGGTCAAAACCGTCAACGACCTGCTTCGGCCAACCCACCAGCCTGCCCGATGAGCGCCCCATTCGTCATCACCGTCGGACGCCAGTTCGGCAGCGGCGGGCGCGAGCTCGGCCGTCTCATAGCCGACAGGCTCGGCATAGAGTTCTTCGACAAGAAACTCCTGCTTCAGGCTGCCCGCAAATCAGGCGTATTGCCGGAGATCTACGAACACAAGGACGAACGCATGCCCTCCATTCTGACCGGAGGACTCTCGTTTGCCATGGGCATGATGGGCGGCACGTCGCCATGGGCCGGCCCCACGTCCATCAGCGACGAAAGCATGCAGGCCGCCATAGCCGACGTGATCCGCGAGCTGGCCCGCACACGTAGCTGCGTGATCGTGGGCCGCACGGCCGACTACGTCCTGCGCGACAACCCCCATGTCACCAACATCTTCGTCCACGCTCCCGAAGAGGAATGCATCAGACGGATAATAGGCCGCGGCGACAAAACCACCGAAGCCGAAGCCAGATCAATGTGCCGCAAGATCAACAAACTCCGCGCCAGCTACTACAACTTCTACACCGACCGCCGTTGGGGACACTCGTCGACCTATCATCTCACCGTCGACTCCTCGTCCATGCCGCTGCCGCAGATAGCCGACATGATATGCGGATATGTGCGCCACCGGGCCGACGCCGCCGCAATCCGGACGGACTGACATAAACAAAACACCCTGTGCGGCGGTTATCAATAGTGCAATGACACTTTACCGCCAGCCACAGACCAGACCAACGGCAGACACGGCCACATTGCCCTGTCTGCCGTTTTCAGATATCGACAGCCGCAACATGCCGCGGCTTGCGGCATATCTCGCTGCAACCGACAGCCGCTCCTGCGACTACACTCTCGGAGGTGTGATCCTATGGGCCGATCTCTTCCGCTACCGCATATGCGAAACCGAAGGGATGATGCTCATATCCGGACTCATGGAAAACGACCTCTCCCTGCCGGCATTCTCACTGCCTCTCGGTCCTGACGAAAACACGCTGCCGAGAGCCGTAGAACTGCTGCGTGACTGCGGCAGCCCGCTGCGTTTCTCGGCCATACCGGAAGACAGACTTCATCTCTTCGCCGCCACGGCACCACGCAGCGTACAGGACCTCGGACGCGACTGGAGCGACTACATCTATCCCATATCCGCACTTGCCACCCTCTCCGGCAACCGCCTTAAACGGAAACGCAACCACGTCAACCGGTTCTTCTCCGACCACCCCGGCCGCTCCTTCGCAGCGATGACACCGGCCGACGCCGCCGAATGCCGCTCTCTGCTGCACTTTCTCGGCCACGACGGCTCATTCATCGGCCGAGCGGAATTCAAGGCCGTAGACAGCTTCCTGTGGCGTTGGGCCGAAATGTCGGAATATTTCCACGGACGGGTCCTGCGCGACGGCTCCGGCCGCATCGTGTCATTCACGGTCGGCGAGGTGAAGGACGACACGCTGCACGTACACATAGAAAAAACCGACCACTCGGTGACCGGCGCAGGAGAAACCATCAACAAACTGTTCTGTGAAGAGATGCTGGAAACATACAGCCGACTGGTCTACGTCAACCGTCAGGACGACGCCGGCGATCCCGGACTACGTGCCGCCAAGGAAAGCTGGCGGCCTGTCATGATGCTTCCGAAATTTAATGTAACCTATATAAAATAAAAAATTATCCGTCATCACAACGAATAATCTTCTTACCTTAAATCTAATACCATGAAAAACTGATGCAAAGTTAATCATAAAATCCGATATGGCAATACCTGCGGGCCAAAAACCGCCATTATTTAACCGTTTTTAACCAAACACCCGTTTTTTCACGGATGAAGAGCCGCATACAGCTTCATCCCTTTCGAACGGCCGAGCAGCTCCACAAGCTGCTCGGGAGCAGCCGCGCGTATCCGGGCCACCGACCGGAATTTGCGGAGCAGAATCTCCTTTGACTTCGGCCCGATCCCTTCGATAGAGTCCAGCTCGCTGATTGTCTGCGACTTGGACCGACGATCGCGATGATGCGTAATGCCGAAACGATGGGCTTCGTCACGCAAAGACTGGATCACCCGCAACGTCTCTGAATTCTTGTCGATATACAGCGGCACACTGTCGCCGGGAAAATAAATCTCCTCCAGACGCTTGGCTATGCCCACCACCGACACCACACCACGCAGGCCTATCGACTCCAGAGCTTCCACAGCCGCGCTCAGCTGTCCCTTGCCGCCGTCCACCACTATAAGCTGCGGCAGATCCTCCGGATCCTCCTGCATCATCCGCGTGTAGCGTCGGGTCAGCACCTCCTGCATTGAAGCGAAATCGTCAGGTCCATCCACCGTCTTGATGTTGAAATGCCTGTAATCCTTCTTGGCCGGCTTGGCATTTCGAAACACCACACACGACGCCACGGGATTCGTGCCCTGTATGTTTGAATTGTCGAAACACTCTATATGGCGCGGCAGCTCCGGCAAACGGAAATCGGCCTGGATCCTCTTGAGCACACGCATGGTTCTCTGCTCAGGATCGAGCTTCTCGGCCTGTTTCAAGGCATCTGCCCGGCTCTGCTCCGCATTGCGCCGCGACACCTCAAGGAGCTTGGCCCTGTCGCCACGCTGGGGTATTGTGAACGTGACCCCGGGAAACTCCGCATCGGGCATCTCACCCACTATCACCTCATCGCACACAGAGCCGAAACGGGCGGCGATCTCGCTTATCGCATAGCTCAGCAGCATATCCGCAGGCTCATCCATCGACCGGTGATACTGCAGCGTGACAGAGCGCACCACAGCGCCGCGTCTCACATGAATATGGTTGACATAAACATCCCGGCCGCCGTTGTCCGACACCCCGAACACATCCACGCTGTCAAGCACCTGACTCACTATCACCGACTTTGAGCGATAGCGCTCGACCAGATCATATTTCTTCTTCAGCTCATGGGCTTCCTCGAATTTCAACTGTGCCGCAAGCCCCTGCATTTCCTCACGCAGTCTCGACAGAATCACTCCGGTGTCGCCGCGCAGTATCATCTTTATCCTGTCCACCGCCGCCGCATACTCCTCATGGTCCACCGCCCCGGTGCAGCAACCGCCGCACTTCTTCAGATGATACTCCAGACAGAGCTTTCCTTTGCCGCGCGCTATATAATCGGGAGTAATGGCATGGCGGCACGTACGCAGCGGATACAGCTCCCGTATCAGATCAAGCACCGCCTTGGCCGACGCAGAGTCAGTGTACGGACCGAAATACTTCGACCCGTCCTTGAGCCGCTGACGGGTCATGAACACGCGTGGAAAATACTCGTTGGTCACCACGATCCACGGATATGACTTGTCGTCCTTGAGCAGTACGTTGTAGCGCGGCTTATACTCCTTGATCATGGAATTCTCCAGATTCAGCGCATCCTGCTCCGTAGGCACCACTATATAGCTCATGTCGGCAATGGCGCGCACCAGCAGATTCGTACGCACGGAATCGTGAGTGCGGTTGAAATATGAGCTAACGCGGCGTTTCAGGTTCTTGGCCTTGCCCACATAGATCACCGTCCCCTCGGAGTCATAATATGTATAAACCCCGGGGGTCGACGGCAGAATGGCTATCTTGTCATGCAGCTGCTGCGACTTTCTGTGCTTCGGCATTATCAAATCACTCTATATTATGCCAGGAGCCGGAAATCAGATCTCCCGACTCCCGACTCCTTATAAATCTCAGTTCCTCGACTCAATAAGTGATCAGCGAAGTCACTTCGGCTTCGGCAGGCAGACGATCACGGCCGTTCAGAGCGCTGAGTTCGATGATGAAGCTCACATAGATCTTCTTCGGGTTCATCGACTTGATCAGATCGTATGCGGCAGCCATCGTGCCGCCGGTAGCCAGCACATCGTCATGAAGCACCACCACATCATCCTCCGTAATGGCGTCACGGTGGATCTCGATGGTGTCTTTGCCATACTCCTTGTCATAGGACGCCGAAATAGTGTCGGCAGGAAGTTTTCCGGGCTTGCGCACAGGCACGAATCCCGCACCCAACTCAAAGGACAGGATGGATGCTCCGATAAAGCCGCGGCTTTCGATTCCCACGACCTTGGTCACGCCCTTGTCACGATAAAGCTGGGCAAGATCCCATCCGATTATGTGCAAGGCACGAGGGTCCTTGAACACCGTTGTGAGATCCTTGAACACTACCCCCTTCTGAGGGAAATCAATCACATCGCGCACATGCTTCTTAATATATTCCATTTCGTTTTTAAGTTTGATATGTTATTGTCTATCTGAATTATAATTATGTTCCACGTGAAACAATCCGTCATTTTCCAAGCAACAGCAGCAACACGTTTATATCCGCCGGCGACACCCCTGGTATGCGCGAAGCCTGCCCTACGGTGTCTGGCCGCTGAGCTTTCAGTTTCTGTCTGGCCTCCGTGCTCAGAGCGGTGATCGACTCATAGTCCAGCTTATCGCCGAGGGTCACATGATCAAGTTTGCCCATACGCTCGGCCAGCTGTCGCTCACGCTCTATGTAGCCTGAATATTTCAGCCGCACTTCCACGGCTTCCCTCACCTCCGGCGAATAACCGCCGGCAATGCCGGGAATATATTTTTCGAGCAATCCCATGTCCACGCCCGGCCGGAGTATAAGATCCGCCGCACGCACGCTTTGCCGCACCTCGGCGGAACCGATAGAAGCAAGCATAGGATTGGCGTCGGACGGTTTTACCGACAGCGACCGCAGCTCCTCTGTCAGCCGCCCTATCATCTCCTCCTTACGGCGCAACAGCTCCATGCGGCGGTCATCGGCAAGTCCTGCCTTATATCCAATAGGCGTCAGCCTTGAATCGGCATCATCCTGCCTGAGCAGAATGCGGTATTCCGCACGCGAGGTAAACATACGGTATGGCTCGTCTACCCCCTTGTTGACAAGATCATCTATCAGCACCCCTATGTAGGATTCATCGCGGCCGAGCACAAGGGGATCTTTTCCATGAACATATGCGTCGGCATTTATTCCGGCAATCAGGCCCTGTCCGCCTGCTTCCTCATAGCCGGTGGTGCCGTTGACCTGACCGGCAAAAAACAGTCCGCGCACCGGACGGGTCTCCAAAGTGTGACACAACTGGGTCGGCTGAAAGAAATCGTATTCTATGGCATAACCCGGACGATATATCTGCACATTTCTCAGAGCCGGAATGGTCTGCAGCGCGCGCATCTGCACATCAAAAGGGAGCGAGGAGGAGAATCCGTTCAGATAATACTCCGTCGTAGTTGCGCCTTCAGGCTCTAAAAAAAGATGATGTTCATTTTTGTCGGCAAACGTAACTATCTTAGTCTCGATACTCGGACAGTAACGCGGACCGATGCTCTGGATCTGCCCGTTGTAAAGCGGCGAATCAGGCAGGCCCGAACGCAATATCTCATGCGTCTCCTCATTGGTGCGCACACTGAAGCATGGCAACTGCGGCAGCTTTGATCCCGATTCCGGCAGATACGAGAACTTGCCGCCATCGCTGTCGCCATCCTGACGGTCGGTCAGCGAAAAGTCTATTGTTCTTGCGTCAAGTCTCACCGGAGTGCCGGTCTTCATCCTGTCGGACTGGAAACCAAGCTCTCGCAACTGCTCCGTAAGGCCGGTCGACAAAGGTTCGGCAATACGTCCCCCGCCCCACTGCACGCGGCCCACATGCATCAGGCCGTTCAGAAACGTGCCTGCGGTGAGCACCACGGCCTTGGCCGAAAAAGTCACGCCGAGCGCCGTCTTCACACCCTTTATCACACCCTTCTCCACCACGAAACCTGTGGCTGAATCCTGCCACATATACAGATTCCGCGTATTCTCGAGTTCCGAACGCCAGTTCAGCGAAAAGGCCATACGGTCTGCCTGAGCGCGCGGACTCCACATGGCCGGGCCTTTCGAGCGGTTCAGCATGCGGAACTGAATGGTGCTGCTGTCCGTGATCACACCCATGCCGCCGCCAAGAGCGTCAATCTCGCGCACTATCTGACCTTTTGCAATGCCGCCAACGGCAGGATTGCAGCTCATCTGCGCGATCTTGTTCATGTCCATTGTCACCAAAAGCGTGCGGCTTCCGAGCAATGCGGCGGCACGCGCGGCCTCACAGCCGGCGTGGCCCGCGCCGATCACTATAACGTCAAAATCAAATATCATCGTCTACCTTGCAATTGTTTCAATCGGTCCAATGCGGCATTCTCATGCGCTTCCATCACCTCACGCTCTCCGGGACCCTTGTCATTGATCCCGCAAAGATGCAGCAGCCCGTGGGCCACCACCCTGTGCAGCTCCGTGACATAGTCTGCCGAAAACTGCCCGGCGTTGGATCTCACCGTATCGAGCGATATATAAATGTCGCCGCTTACCATAGACCGCTTGCTGTAATCAAAAGTGATTATATCCGTGAAGTAGTCATGCTGGAGAAACTGCCTGTTCACCTCAAGGATGCCGGGATCATCGGTAAAAATATACGTAAGCGTGCCCGCTATCTTGCCGTGATCGGCCGCCACAGCTTCAAGCCATGGCTCCACATCTGCCTTTACAAGCTCTGCGGGAAAGTCCACATTCTGCGTTAACCAGGTGATTGTCATTATTTTATATGGTTTTATACCCAAAAACTCCCCTCGCAGAGCCATATGCCGGTCCTGCAAGAAGAAGATTTGTTTTGCCCAAAGTTACTAATTTTTTTTCGAAGTAAAATCCGCTCATACGTAATTTTTGGATATTTAGCACAATTTCAGCGAATTAAGGGCAATATAACGTCATTTTAAGCCCGCGAGAATCAAAAATTCCGCCCGGACAGGACAGCCCCACGCAAAAAATGCGATTCTCGGAGCCCCACTCTCCTCCCCTACCCCCCCGCACACCCTGCAGCTCTTTAATGAAAGAAAATATACGCAGCGGCAATTCCGGCCACAGATCCGGTCACGTCGGCAAGCAGCGCGTAGCTCACCGCATAGCGGGTCTTCTTCACCCCCACCGAACCGAAGTACACAGCCAGAACGTAAAACATCGTGTCAGTGCTTCCCTGAATGGCCGCGCTCACACGGCTCACAAAAGCATCCGGGCCGTAGGTATTCATCAGGTCTACCATCATGCCGCGCGAGCCTGACCCCGACAGCGGCTTCATAATGGCTGTGGGCAGTGCCGCCACCCAGTCCGAATCCATCCCCAGAGCATCCACAGCGGCCGTAAGCCCGGAAGTGATCACATCCATCGCGCCCGACGCCCTGAACATGCCTATCGCCACCAATATCGCCACTAAATAAGGAATAATCTTCACCGCTGTAGTAAAGCCCTCTCTGGCTCCCTCGATAAAAGTCTCATACATATTGATCCTTTTCCTCAGCCCCGCGGCTATAAACATTATTATCACCCCAAACAGCAAAAAATTGGCAGCAAAGCCCGAATACAGCTCCACCGCCTCCCTCGGAAGCGACGAAAACAGCCACACCAGACCGCCCACCACTCCGAACAGACCGCCCAGCCATGCCAGCAGCACAGGATCCTTCAGCGAGATGCGCTGCTTCACACACAGCGACACTATCCCCACAAGCGTGGCAATGAAAGTGGCCAGCAATATAGGCATGAATATATCCGTAGGATTCTCAGCCCCTGCCTGCGCCCTATACATTATTATACTTATAGGGATCAGGCAAAGACCCGACGCATTCAGCACCAGAAACATGATCATCGCATCGGTGGCCGTGTCCTTCTTCCCGTTCAGCTCCTGCAACTCGGTCATGGCCTTCAGTCCAAGCGGCGTAGCCGCATTGTCAAGCCCGAGCATGTTGGCCGACACATTCATGAATATCGACCCCATGGCCGGATGATCCTTCGGCACCCCCGGAAACAGGCGCGTAAACAACGGACTTACCAGCCGGCCGAACACACGGATCACACCGGCCCTCTCCCCGATCTTCATCAGCCCCAGCCAAAGCGACAGAATCCCAGTAAGCCCCAGCGCCAGCTCAAACGCCGTGGCAGCCGAGCCGAACGAAGCACCCATCACGTCGCTCCATACCGTCAGATCGCCGCAAAAAAGCGTGCGCCCGACAGCCACCACAAAGGCCACCACAAAAAATGCAATCCATATATAATTCAGTACCATAACGCAAAATTAAACAGAATTATCCGTTTATTGAGCAAAATCCCCACGCGAATTGTTATAAAGAGTGAAATCAGACATTGCCCCGCAGAAGCATTCAGGATTTTTTCTTATTTTTGCGGTTAAGTTAATTCTCACGAATTTTATTAATTATCACCAAACCGGACCACATATTGAAAGACAGCAATCCCGAAATCACCGACCTCATAATCCAGGGAATCCAGGAACGCAAAGGACGCCACATAACCCACATAGACCTCTCGGCTGTCGAGTCAAGCGCCGCCCGTGACTTCATCGTATGCGAAGGCACATCCACCACCCACGTGGCGGCAATAGCCGACTGCGTGCGCGACTTCCTGCTCGACAACCACCGCATCAAGCCATACAACTACGACGGATACCGCAACTCATCGTGGATCGTGGTGGACTACGGCTCGGCCCTGGTCCACATATTCATGCCCGACGAACGCCGCCGCTACAACCTCGAGGAACTCTGGAGCGACGGACTCATAACCGAAATCCCCGACATCGACTGAACCTCAGCCCAATGGACAAAAAGAAAAAAAACAACACAGGAGTCAAAACGAAAATGCCAAAATTCAACATCTACTGGATGTATGCTATACTGTTGGCATTTCTCGCAGGAATATTTTATCTGGACGACAACACCATGACCAAGCCGCTCGACACCATCGACCAATTCGAGGAAGCGGTCAAAAACGGCTACATGGACAAAATCATTGTCTACTCCAACAAGCATGAAGCCGAAGGCATCCTCTCCCAGGCAGGAGCCGAAGCGACATTCTCGCCCGAACAGGTCAAACGCCACACGGGCACTGCAAGCGTCACCGTCAGATTCGGCGACACCCAGTCTTTTGAAAAAAAGATCGAATACTGGAAATCGCAGGGTTGGTTCAAAGGCCAGCTCAAATATGAAAACCCCAGCGACTACTCCCATATCCTCTGGACCTTCGGACCGATGGTGCTCTTCATCGCCGTCTGGATCTACTTCATGCGACGCATGAGCGGACGCTCGGGCGACGGCCCCGGCGGAGTCTTCAGCGTGGGCAAGTCCAAGGCACAGATGTTCGACAAAGACTCGGCCGACAAAGTCACGTTCAAAGACGTGGCCGGGCTATCCGAAGCCAAAACCGAAATAGAGGAAATAGTCGAATTCCTCAAAAATCCCCAGCGCTACACCGAACTCGGCGGCAAGATACCCAAAGGCGCCCTCCTCGTAGGCCCTCCCGGCACCGGCAAAACCATGCTTGCCAAAGCCGTGGCCGGCGAAGCCGACGTGCCCTTCTTCTCCATGAGCGGATCAGACTTTGTGGAAATGTTTGTCGGCGTAGGCGCATCCCGCGTCCGCGACCTCTTCCGGCAGGCCAAGGAAAAAGCCCCCTGCATAGTGTTCATCGACGAAATCGACGCCGTGGGACGCGCCCGCGGCAAGAACCCCAACATGGGAGCCAACGACGAACGCGAGAACACCCTCAACCAGCTGCTCACCGAAATGGACGGATTCGGCTCCAACAGCGGCGTGATCATCCTCGCCGCCACAAACCGCGCCGACATCCTCGACAAAGCCCTCCTCCGCGCCGGACGATTCGACCGCCAGATCTACGTCGACCTCCCCGACCTCAACGACCGCGTGGCCATATTCAACGTCCACCTGCGCAACAAAAAAGTCGAACCCGGACTCGACATCGAGCTGCTCGCACGTCAGACTCCAGGATTCTCCGGAGCCGACATAGCCAACGTAACCAACGAAGCAGCCCTCATAGCGGCCCGTCACAACAAAAAGCAGATCGAACGCCAGGACTTCATCGACGCCGTCGACCGCATTATCGGCGGACTGGAAAAACGCTCCAAGATCCTCACCGACGAAGAGAAGAAAGCCATTGCGGTCCACGAAGCCGGCCACGCCACCATCTCATGGCACCTGCGCTATGCCAATCCCCTGATCAAAGTCACCATCGTGCCCCGCGGCAAGGCCCTCGGCGCCGCATGGTACCTCCCAGAAGAACGGCAGATCACTCCCACACAGGCCATACTCGATGAAATGTGTGCCACCCTCGGCGGCCGCGCGGCCGAAGAACTCTTCCTCGGACGCATCTCCACCGGCGCGGCCAACGACCTCGAGCGCGTCACCAAGCAGGCCTACGCAATGGTCGTCTACTACGGCATGAGCGAAAACCTACCCAACCTCAGCTACTACGACTCCACAGGCCAGAGCTATGGCTTCTCCAAACCCTACAGCGACGAACGCGCCAAGATGATCGACCATGAAGTAAGCCGCATCATCGCCGAACAGTACGAACGCGCCAAACAACTCCTGCAGGACAAAGCCGAAGGCCACGGCCGTCTGGCCGAAGTGCTCCTGAACCGCGAAGTCATCTTCACCGAGGATGTGGAAAAAATCTTCGGCAAACGTCAATGGACCTCACGCACCGATGAGATCCTCCACGCCGCCGAAAACCAGACCCCTCCCCCCTTCGAGCCTTCCGACCCCTCCGAGCCGGCACCCGAACCCGAAGCATAAATCACCAACACTGAACCTAAACCAGAAGCGCAGCCCCGGATCCTACTGGGGCTGCGCTTTTAATTCCGTGCACTGACCCTATAAACTCCAAACTATCCATCATCAACCGTAAACCATCAACCGTAAACACCAAAACCCACGGCTTTTTCATTTAAGATAAAATAAAGTGTATACCTGCCCTTACCCG
>BLLX01000050.1 GCA_011959405.1 Muribaculaceae bacterium | reverse complement strand
CCGGAGCTCCGCGCAATGATGATCAATTCGCTTAGGCAAACGCTCAATCTTTACGATAACAACGCTCCGACAGACAACAAAAAGTAAACAGAAACGGCAACCGCTATTACATAATGTACGGTTGCCGTTTCTGTTGTCTGTGAGCCACAACGGGGGCTCGAACCCCGGACCTTTTCGTTACGAATGAAATGCTCTACCGACTGAGCTATTGTGGCCTCTTTGTGATTTGCGAGTGCAAAGTTACTAAATTTATTTTACATTCTGCCTACTGAATGTAAGTTTTATTTTCGCATCACCAAGTTTCATATCCACCATGGAAGGCAATGACACCATAGGCGTGATCGCGTTGATTTGCGTGGACGAGCCGGAAGTGTAGTTAGAGGATGATTCGGTCTCAAGCGATATAGGCGTGAGCGTGAACACATAGTCCTCCGGTTTCAACTCCTCCTTCTGCAGCAGGTCCACAAGATATGACCTCATATTGGAAAACTCATATACACTGTCAGTAGTGTTATACACTCCATAGAACGACGTGACATCGTCAGGCAGTTTATTCTGTGCAAAAAAGTCGTCTTTCTTGCTACTGAGCACCATCAGAAGATTTTTAGGCATGCCGATACCCTTATCGTTATCGACCTCACGGCCCGGGATTGACATGATAAGGCTGTTGATAACCGAACGGTCGCCCGCTTCATCATGATACGCGCTCAAAATCTCTCCGGCAGGAAAATCAATCTCCACATCACGTCCGGCAGGACTCACGATAAGTTTGTGGCCGTCGGCTACCATCTGCTCCACAGAAGCGTCAAGCGACAGCTGTATATGACTGTTGGCCACCACTTCAGGCGCCGACGCCATATACACCGAAGCATAATTTCTGACAGAATCGACTTCCACGCCCTGAGAGTTAGCTATGCGTTCGGTGCGATGATAGTACATTACCCAACGAGTGTCCGTAATACGGGTTACACGACCTGATCCAAACGACGATTTCACATAAAATCCCTTGAAAAACTCTGATGCGAAACGCTGCGGATCGCTGAACAACGGGGGATCCTGCTTGAATTTACGAAACACGTCATAACCCATCTCACGCGGCAGTGGCACGTAGATATATCTGTAGCCATAGCCCGCGATCGTATCATTTATTCCGATTCCGGACGCCGTATAAGCAGCATTTCCAAGCATGCGCGACGGATCGTAATATCCCTCAGGCGATTCATTGGAATAAATAGGATATGGCAGAGACTTGTCCAACTCATACACCTGTATGCCTAACGGCGCTATGGAGTCTCCGATAAAACCGCCCTTGTCAAAGATGAGCAACAGTTTCACCGAGTCGATATACTGATCGAGATGATTCACATCTATGCCGACGGTGTCTATTGCGTTTGACGGAAACATCTGCGTGACATAGTCACTCGACAAGACACCGTAATTCTTGGCCTTGATGGCTCCGAGCAGCTGCGTGGTAGTGCGTGACTGCACCTTAGTGTTGACCACAGAGCGTCCGTCCAGAGTGAAACTCGAGTCAACGACCACCGCAATCCGGTCGGGCACCAGAGCACCGCCGACAGTGTCGGGCGTATCCTGACACGATTGAAACATGAATCCGGCAGACAATGCCACCGACATGATCATCGGAATAATGCGCTTCATTTTGCTCCTGAAAGGATAGTATCGTAGAAATCCGTATATGCGGCCATGGATTCCACCCCTTCACCGGGATAAGGCAGGAAAGGCTTGCCGCTCTTTATGGCATATTCAATCAGCTCGGGCGAGACATTTTCACGAGCCTGCACAATGGCATCGGCATGGTCAATTGCCAGACGGTTTATAGCGCAGTGGTCAATGTCACCGTTTTTAATTGCCGTGAGATATTTGTCAGGCAGGCCGTCATCCTTCAGTTTTTTCAGCATCTGCGGATCAAACGTGCCGTCAAATGCGTCATCAAAAAGAGAATATATCACTTTTGCCCCGCGGAACGAAGGGTCTTCATTGTATATATGCTTCAGATACAGCGGCGTCAGAGCCGTGACCCAGCCGGAGCAGTGGATCACAACCGGATCCCAGCGAAGCTTCTTGACAGTCTCGGCCACACCGCGCACAAAAAATATGCTGCGCTCGTCATTATCCTCCGGATGACTGACGATTTCCAGTTCACTGGCTGGATGGCGCTGGAAATAATCGTCATTGTCAATAAAATAGACCTGCATTCGTGATGACTGCAGAGTGGCGACCTTGATTATCAACGGGTGGTCCGTATCATCAATGA
This sequence comes from Muribaculaceae bacterium, assembly GCA_011959405.1. GTDB lineage: Bacteria > Bacteroidota > Bacteroidia > Bacteroidales > Muribaculaceae > UBA3263. The sequence goes on along the minus strand of BLLX01000050.1, from coordinate 12,438 downwards.
TCAGATTCATGCCCGACAGCCGGATAACTTCGTGCAACTGATTACGACGTTCGTTTATACAACCGTACTTTGGCATGAACATCCTCACCTCAAACCCCTTTTCCTGCACCTTCTGTGGCAAGAGCCGATTTATTTCCGACATAGGAGTCTGCGGCAAATAGGGAGTAATTTCCTGGGAGATGAAGAGAACCTTCTGTGAGCTCATTATTTAGGTATAAGGAGGGTATTATATAAATTGTATTGTGCAAAGATAGCGATTTTTTCCGACACAGCCGCCATATTTTACCTTTTTTAATTCGCAAAACCAATTTAAGGATGAGATTGTTATTAAAGTAACACACATAAAACTTACGTTATTAACTAATACTTTAGCTCTATGAAACAAATTCAAAACTACTGGGGTCAAAGCAAAGCATGGTGGGTCGTGCTGCTTGTAGGCATTCTCATGGTGATTGCCGGATTCGTGTACTGGTTCTTTCCCGTTCAGGGATATGCCGTGGCGTCGACATTGTTCGGCTGGATGCTGATAATGGCCGGCGTCGTGCAGGTGTGCGTGTCGGCCGGAGCCAGGCGTCCCCGCGGATGGGGATGGTGGCTTGCCGGAGGCGTCATCGACATGTTCATCGGATTCATGCTTGTGCGCAGCGTAGTGCTTGCAGAAGCCGTATTCCCCTATTTTATCGCTTTCATCTTCCTGTTCTGGGGCGTGAGCGCTCTCGTCAGCGCCGTTTATCAGCGTCGCCGCCGCTACTGGTGGCTCAACATTGTCAATGGCGTGCTGTTGCTGCTCATCGGTTTCCTGTTTCTTGAAGAAGGCTATCTGGCCAACATGGTCAACGTATCGTTCCTGACATCGCTCGCCTTCATCTACTGGGGCTTCTCGATCGCCATGCTCTCCTACGATATGAAACCCGCCACAACGGAGGAGTGACAGCCACACAACATACATCATGAATACAAACAACGCGCAGTGGTCCAGACAGACCGCTGCGGCGTTGTAAATAGCAATACACATTATTTAACTTGAAAATCGCCAGCAGTTTTGTTGTTATTAGGACAAAAAGACTTACCTTTGTTTCTGACAGTCTACCGCATGATTAAACCTCTCGACACATTCCAGTGTCTAAGCAAAAGAAAGAGACAATTTCAACTTCTATTGATCCGATAATCAACAAACTTCAAATAAAGGGTTACTGACATGAGAACTTATCAAAAGCTGATGATGCTGGCCGCCGCATTACTGACGGCAGGAACCGTCGCGGTCAATGCCCAGGATTTCTACTACGACGACATATACGGTGAAAGTCCAAAGGCCAAGAAAAAAACCGGCAAGGCTACACAGACCGAAGCCACGCCTTCATCATCCACCCGAAATGTGGATGAATACAACCGTCGCGGATCATACAAGCCTGTGGCCGGGACATCCTCAGTAGACTCTCTCGGCGACAATTTCGAATACACCCGCAGAATAGAACGCTTCTATAATCCGGACGTAGTCTCGGATGCCGATGATCCGGAGGTCGCGTATCTATACAATTATTCCAACGACGAATTGGCCGACGCGACCCACAAGTCTCCCGCAACCATCAATATCTATGTGGACAACAGTGACCCCTGGAACAATTTCTGGAGCCCATACTACTATTCATCGGCATGGGCATGGGCAACAACACCCGGATACTACAATCCTTGGTGGCACTATAATTACGCCTGGGGATACGGTCCTTACTGGTCTCTGAACTGGGGCTGGAACCACCATTGGGGATGGGACTGGGGATGGGGACCATCCTGGAGTTGGGGTCCCGGATGGGGACCGTCGTGGGGATGGGCACCTCTGCCCCCTCACCCCGGACACGGGCCGTCGTGGAGCGGCAACAGACCCACATCACCCGGCGCATGGCGTCCGGGCAACCGTAATCCCAATTCAAGCATACGCCCCGGCGGAACCGGCGGATTGCGCGGATCATCATCAGGCCGCGGACAATCGTCAGCATTCAGGCCATCCTCTCCCAACCGCGGCAATCAGTCTCTGACAGGTTCCGGCTCACGGCCTTCGAACGGCAACAGCTCCGGAGTACGCGTCGGATCCACACAGCGCGGGTCAGGAGGAGCCTATAATCCCTCCAACGCCACACGCATCGGCAACCAGCGGTCGTCAGGCTCCGGCAACTACAGATCCGGCTACACCACCCCATCGCGCGGCAATTCCGACACAAACCGCTCAGGCTATACACCCTCACGCGGCAGCTCAGGCGGATCCAGATCCGGATATTCACCCACACGCAACTCCGGCGGCTCAAGCTTCTCGCCTTCACGCGGCAACAGCGGCGGCACCCGATCCACTGGCGGTGGAGGAGGTTCTCGCGGCGGCAGGCGCTAACAACGCACTAACACCTCACTCAGCTACAAAACCACCATGACAAAAAAGACAATAATCACATCCGCATTGCTGGCATCCATGCCGGCAATGCTTTTCGGACAAAGCGCGCTCAACGCGTTTCAGCTGTCGCAGAACAATGAACCGCGCGGCACGGCGAGATTCGTGTCAATGGCAGGCGCATTCGGCGCGCTTGGAGGAGATTTGTCAACACTCACCCAGAACCCGGCCGGACTGGGCGTGTACACCGGCAGCGAAGTCGGAGCATCGCTCGACATAGACATGCAGCGCACGACTTTCGACGCAGGATCTCCGTTTACCTCCAAGCAGACACGGACATCATGCAGCAATTTCGGCTATGTCGGCTCGGCCCACACCGGCTCTTCTATCATGCCGTTTTTCTCTTGGGGAGCAAGCTACAACAGGGCTATGTCATTCGAACGCCATTACCGCGGATACATACCCCGGATCAACACCTCCATGACCAACTATATGGCAGCAACGTCACAGGGCTACAGCCCCGGAGAGATGTGGGGCGGACTTGAAGGCGATCCGGACGGAGCCTACGATCCATTTGTCGAATCCGACCTTCCATGGCTGAACCTTCTGGGCTACAACACATTTCTATTCAACAGTCAGAGCCCTGACGGACCTTACGAAGGCCTGTTCCAGCCGGGATCGTCGGGCGATGCCTCAACACAGGTGAGACAGAGAGGATACACCGATGAATACTCCATAAATTTCGGCGGCAACTTCGCAAACACAGTTTACTGGGGACTGGGATTCGGCATCATAGACACAAACTTCACGTCAGAGACATATTATGACGAAGAGATCGACAACGCACGTATAGCCGGCTACAGCGCCATAGACTGCAACACGGTCGACGAGCGCAAGAACACCGGCACTGAGACCGGCCATGCCGGATGGGGACTGCAAAATTATCAGAATGTGTCAGGCACCGGATTCAATATGAAATTCGGTCTGATATTCAAGCCAATCCAGCAACTGCGCTTCGGACTGGCCATACATACCCCCACATGGTATCACCTCACCAACACCACAAACGCCTGGGTCGACTACCGGTTTGACGGCCCCGACTACTGGCTTGAAGGCAACGAGAACAACAATCCCTTCGCCACATCGCAACAGGCATCGTGGAACACCAGCATGCGCACACCATGGCGCTTCATGGCATCCGTGGCAGGCGTAGTGGGCGGACGATTCATTCTGTCGGCCGACTATGAATACAACGCATACAAGAGCATGAGCATGAGCTATCCCGACGACGGCTCGTTCAGCAGCATCAACGCGGCGCAGGCCGACAAACAGAACTTTGAAAACGACGTCAAACAATACTATCAGGGGACTTCGACTTTCCGTCTGGGAGCCGAAGTGCGCCTGAACCGCCACTGGAGCGTGCGTGCCGGCTACAGCTACCGCACCGCGCCGGCCACCACCGAATCGCTTAACGGCGAAAACTACATATACACCAGCGGCACACAGCCCATGATCGAATTTCAGAAAAGCGTACAGAACATCACCTGCGGCATAGGCTACAGAGTTGGTGGATTTTATGCCGACGCGGCTTTTGTCCATTCGACACGCCAAAGCTCCTGGCAGGCATTCACCGGTTTTCCAGCATCTCCGGCCTACGGCGATTACGGCATTCCTGCCAACGCCCCTACTCCACCGCGAGCCACCGTCACCGACACCAGAAACAGGCTTGTCCTGTCGATAGGATACAAATTCTAAATCAAGGTCCCGCATTTTATACTATCCCCTAAAAGTTTTCATCTGACTTTTAGGGGCCTTCATTATGTCTCGACGTTGAGGAAAACACCTAAGCATAATGTTTCATGAGAATTCCGTCAATATAATATTACCATAGAGTGCCGACGTCAAAGCCTATCGATGTTGCATTGTGTATCGAGTAGTGACGATGAACATATCCTCTCTGGAATTGTTATATATAAACACGTGATCGTCAATATTGCAACCAACTGAAAAAGTAAATTTTTAACGAAGACTTCCTCATAGGAGTATCTCGCAATGAATTAAGAGCAGCTCATTCCAATGGACACAATCGGCTTCACGTTCAGGCCCGGAATCAGATCTTGATCCCGACAGTGCATCTGAAGATGCTGAACATCAGGCCCACTCATGCAATAGAGTGGGACAGATTGCCGCCACACAAGCGTCTATACATATAACATGTCATTTCCAATTGGAGTGCGATGAGATGAAGTAGCGGACATAATATTCCTGAATATCCCAACCCAACTCCGGCTCTTTCAAATCCCTCATATATATTGAATAATGGGGATATCAAAATATCCCCAGGAGATCGGCCGTTTGTGCATATCACTGAAATGCACAAGATTATAGACACCAATATTAAAAAAACAAGACAATATATCATTCTGGTTTGATTATCCGGTTAAAAACACTATTTTTGTCCAGTCATTCACACAAACACCATATCATTTCCATGAAATCACCAAATGTCTTCCCGCTTGTATCTGCAATGATGCTATGTGCCGGATCTATTTTTAATGTCCAGGCCGCATCATACACATCAACCGTCGAGCCGACCTCTGGAACAGGAATCATACAGTTCAGCGAACTGGACCTGACTCCCGTCACACATTTCGACGATAACGGAAAGGTCGCAGTGCGTGCAAACCTCACCACCAACACCCAAAGCGATGACCCTATCGTCATCAAAGGCGTATGGTACAAAAGCGGCGTAGGCACACACGCCCCATCCAAAGCCGTGATCAAGCTCAACGGCTCCACAAGATTTTATTCGACACTCGGAGTAGACGATGATGCGGACAACATGGCCGAACACGGGATCGTGGACTACACCGTGACTCTGATCAAAGACAACGGCAACACGCGCGACGTGAAATATTCAGGCACCGTTACCAGACAGGGTAACGACATCGTGACAGTCGACATGAATGTGACAGGCTACGATTACCTTATGCTTGACTACACCACCGGCGATCAACCTTGGGCCGACCACTGCGTATGGGCCGATGCCAGATTCTATTACACTGGCAACAGACCTCAGGTCATTGACGAATCCGACATGTATGCCGACACATCCAACCCCAACATCATAAACCTCCCTGAATCAGGCGAAAACGGCGAAGAGATCATACCTCTTAGCTCCATGGACCTGACAAAAATAACAAACGGATGGGGCACGGTAAAAGCCAACAAAAGCATCGACAACAATCCTCTGCGCATGAAAGGCATTACATATACCAGCGGTGTGGGCGCACACGCATCTGCCCGCGTCAACGTGAAGCTTAATGGCGCTGTAACCAAATTCCATGCGGTAATAGGCATTGACGATGAAGTAAGAGCCCAAGCATCAAACGATCCCTCACAAGGCGTTTGCAACTATTCCGTAGTCTTGCGCAAACAGAATGGCGAATCAACTGAAGTCGCATCCGGCGAGATAAAATACCTTGACACCAAAGCCGTAACCATCGACATCGACAATCTGAGCGACTACAAATACCTGATTCTCGACTTTCCCGAAGGAGCACAGAACGGCAACGACCACGTGGACATAGCCAACGCCTACTTTGAATATGTCGAACAAAACTCGACACGTCCCGTAATTGTGACTGAAGACGAGATGGTCGGCAACCTGAATTGCGCCACCATTATGTTCTCCCAGCCGGGCGTACGCTATATGCACAAACTCCGTTCCAGCAATCCAGATGCGGTCATCACCGTCAGCGACCTGCCTGCTGGGCTTGTATGGAACGAAAAGCGCTCATTGGTCGAAGGCATCATTGATTCAGAAGGTGAATATTCTTACATGGCACACGTCACATATGATGGCGAAACCGCCGACGAGCCCATCAGTCTGACAGTAAGTTCCAGCCTTCAGCAGCCTGTTCCATTTATGGGATGGCTCAGCTGGAATGTGGTAGAAGGCGACATATCTGAAAATGTGATAGCAACAGTAGCCGATGCTTTTGTATCGCAAGGATTACTGGATGCCGGCTACAATTATCTGGTAATTGATGACCTCTGGCATGCGAACGCCCGTCAGGCAGGAACAAACAAACCTCTTCCAGATCCCGCCAAGTTCCCTAACGGCATCAAAGTCTGCGCAGACTATGTACATAGCAAGAATCTCAAATTCGGCATCTACTCTGACGCCGGAACATCGACTTGTGCCGGAAAATTCGGGTCATACGGATATGAGACTATCGACGCCAACCAATATGCGGAATGGGGAGTAGACCTCCTTAAATATGACTATTGCTTTGCCCCCGGCGACCTGGCGTCATGCAAATCCCGCTATAAAGCCATGGGCGATGCGCTCAAAGCTTCAGGGCGCAATATTCTATTCTATATCTGCGAATGGGGCGTGCGCGAACCGTGGAAATGGGGCACAGAAACCGGCGGCACATGCTGGCGCGCCACATACGACACCCGCGACGGCTGGACCGGAATCAACGGCGGCATCGGCATAGTGCAGAGCGTTGCCGGAATGAAGGATCTTTGGCCTTACAGCGGAGTGAACCGCTTCAATGACGCCGACATGATGTGCGTAGGCATCAACGGCACAGGCAAAAGCTCAAGCGACCTTGTGCTGCGTCCTGCCGGCATGACTAAGACCGAATACCGCACACAGTTCTCGATGTGGTGCATGTGGGCTTCACCTCTGACTCTGTCCTTTGACCTGCGTGAACCGATCAGCGCCGAGGATCTGGCCATCATGACCAATTCCGAACTCATTGCCATCAACCAGGACCGCATGGGACAGGCGGCAGAGTTTGTCAGCGAAGACTCGAACGAAATGCAACTGTATTTCAAAGACCTGGAAAATGGCGATATAGCCGTGGCTGTTCTCAACATGAGTTCGTCCGCCCACCCCTACACCGTTGATTTCAGCAAAATCAGCGCACTTGAACCAGACACGGAGTACAACGTTCGCGATCTGGTCAACCACGCCGACATGCCAATAGCATCCAACAGTCTCACATTCAACAGTGTAGCCTCTCACGAGACCAAGGTTGTACGTCTCAGCAGGAAAGACCGTACCGGACTGCCGACATCGCTGACAGAAGCTCTGGACAACATGACCGCCATATTTGACGGCAACGGCCTGACAGTATGTCTGCCTGGCACTGACGGAGCGACAAAGCGCCTGCTCGTTTCCGATCCGGAAGGCCGCATCCATGCCGCAGCCGAAGGCCCAGAAGCATGCTTCGAGATTCCCTTCTCCGGCAAAAAAGGAGCATATATCATCAATGTGGTCTGCGCCGGCAGGCATCATTCGACCAAACTGGTCATCTGACCTAACACAATAATGATCCGAACCATTCAGGCGGGGGCATCGCCATCACAGGCGTGTCCTCGCCCGTCTCTTTCGCACCAAAGTGTCATAGAGACGCTTACCGTACACGGATAACACTTTTTTTATGCAAGCATAGAGCTATTTCAAAGAATTCTGTGTAAATTTGTGGACTTAAACTCCGAGTAGACCTCTGTATCCTATGGGAAAAATCATAGCAATCGCCAACCAGAAAGGCGGAGTAGGCAAGACCACAACCACTATAAACCTTGCAGCATCGCTTGCCACAGAAGGGAAAAAGGTGCTCATAGTCGATGCCGACCCGCAAGCCAACGCCACTTCCGGCTATGGCATAGATCCGCGGACCATGACATCGTCCATATATGAATGTCTGGTTGACGGATACCCTGTGGCCGGCTCGCAGGTGCCCACATGTATCCAGGGACTCGACCTTCTCGGATCGCGCATAGACCTTGCCGGAGCCGAACTGGAATTAGTGGGCAAGCCTGACCGTGAATCCGTGATGAAACGCGCGCTCACGGCAGTGTCGTCCGACTACGATTTCATCCTCATCGACTGCTCGCCTTCACTCGGACTGATTACCGTCAACGCACTTACGGCGGCCGATTCCGTCATAATTCCCGTGCAGGCGGAATATTTCGCGCTCGAAGGAATCAGCAAACTGCTCAACACCATACGCATAATCAAGTCAAAGCTCAATCCGGCACTTGAGATAGAAGGATTTCTGCTCACCATGTATGATGCACGCCTGCGTCTGGCCAACCAGATATACGAGGAGCTAAAAGGACATTTCGGCGACATGGTTTTCGACTCCGTGATCCCGCGCAACATCCGCCTGAGCGAGGCTCCAAGCCACGGACTTCCGGCCATACTTTACGATCCGGCGTCACGCGGAGCCACAAGCCACCAGCAGCTCGCTCGCGAAATCATCAAGAAACATAAATAATCCCTCCTCTACCCAAATGGCAATCAAACGCAACGCACTCGGCCGAGGACTCGATTCGCTAATATCAATGGACGACGTTCCCGCAAGCGGATCAACGGCCATTAACGACATACCGCTGGAACTGATAACCCCCAATCCCGACCAGCCGCGCACGCATTTCGACAATGACGCTCTGGAAGAACTTGCATCATCCATACGCGAACTCGGCATAATCCAACCGCTGTCGCTGCGCAAGACCGGACCGTCATCCTATCAGATCATAGCCGGTGAACGACGCTTCCGTGCAGCCAAGATGGCCGGACTGGTATCCGTGCCGGCATATATACGCACGGCCAACGAAGCCGAGCTGACCGAGATGGCCCTTATCGAGAACATTCAGCGTGAAGACCTGAATGCAATCGAAATAGCCCTTACCTTCCGCAAACTCATCGAACAGTATTCATTGACTCAGGAGCGCCTGAGCGAACGCATAGGCAAAAAGCGCGCCACCATCGCCAATTTCCTCCGGCTGCTGAAACTTCCTGCTGAAGTGCAGCTCGGCCTGCGCGACAAACGGCTGGACATGGGGCATGCCCGCGCCCTGCTCACTCTGGATCAACCGCAGCTGCAGCTCAAACTCTATGGCGAGATCATCGAGCAAGGCCTGTCGGTACGAAAAGTAGAGGAACTTGCAAAAATTTATCGAGAAAAAGGCTGTGCGGCAGATGACGAAACCAATCATAAGCCGACACGTCCACAGCAGAATCGAGCCACTGAGTTCGATGCGCTTAAAAACCATCTTTCGGCCGCATTCCGCACCCGTGTCCAATTCAGCTGCGACAAAGAAGGACGCGGAAAAATCACATTCCCGTTTCGCAACGAGGAGGAACTCGAGAAACTTATAGCCCTGTTCGACACAATAAAGACAAAAGCCTGAGCAAACAAAAGTAAATGAATCTGACGCTACGCCTGCTGTCTGTAACGATCGCGTTTGTCGCCGCAACTTTTGCCGGTGTCACGGCGTGCGCACAGAACATCGGACCGGAAACGGTGACCGACAGTGTGGCCCTGACCCCATCCGGCCGGCTTCTGACAGTGTCATCAGACACAATCCCGTCGCATCTCATACGCGGAGAAGTGATCCTTTCACCCGAAGACACAAATATCGGCGAACTCTGCGCCGACACCCTCCGGCTGCCGGACGGAGTCAGGCTGAGAGTATTCAACCCCGATCCCACACGGGCCGTGTGGCTATCCGCCCTCTGCCCGGGACTCGGACAACTGTATAACAGACGCTACTGGAAACTGCCCATAGTCGTAGGCGCATACATGGGACTCGCCTATGCCACGTCGTGGAACAACGGCATGCTCACCGACTACACCAACGCCTACCGCGACCTCATGGACAATGACCCGAACACGAAAAGCTACATGAACTTCTTCGCGCCTAACGTCAAAGAAGAGAGCCTTAACAAAACATGGCTTGAAAATGTGTTCCGCTCACGCAGAAACTATTTCCGGCGCAACCGTGATCTCTGCATCATATCCATGGTCGGAGTCTATCTGCTTACCATGGTCGACGCATATGTTGACGCATCGCTGGCACATTTCGACATATCGCCCGACATATCGCTGGACTGGTCGCCGGCTGTAATCCAGGAAAACCGCGGCGCCTTACCGGGGGTTGGTGTGCAATGGGCTTTCACATTCTAAACTTCAGACATATCCGAAAACAATGCTTCATATCAGATCAATTATATTATCATCCATAACACTGCTGGCGGCAATGTTGCCCGTCAGAACAGACGCTGCGGCCAGCATACTGGATCTGCGTCACGAGATCACCGACACAGCTATCGTGTTTCCTGAAAGCATGCATACAGACGTGCACATGATGCGTAAAAACTGGTATCTGCGCAACTACACGGCATTGGACACCGTAGTGTCTGATCCCGTGCCAGCCACAGACCAGGTGGTCACAGCCCGTCTGGCAGCCATGCCCACCACCATCGAGATGCCGTTCAATCAGGTGGTACGCTCTCACATAGACCTATATGTGGACCGCCGGCGATCGCTTGTAGAGACCATGCTCGGCATGAGCCTGTACTACATGCCTATTTTTGAAGAAGCGCTCGAACGCGAAGGCCTGCCGCTTGAACTGAAATATCTGCCAGTGATAGAATCGGCATTGAATCCCGATGCCGTAAGCCGAGCTGGAGCAACCGGCCTATGGCAGTTCATGCTTGCCACAGCACGCGGTCTCGGCATGGAAATAAACACTCTGGTCGACGAACGCCGCGACCCGATAGTATCATCGGCCATGGCGGCCAAATATCTGAAGCAGCTTCATGGCATATACGGAGACTGGGGGCTGGCGATCGCATCCTATAACTGCGGGCCAGGCAACGTAAACAAAGCCCTGCTCCGCGCAGGAGCGTCGGCCGACAACCCCAAGGACTACTGGGACATCTATTACTACCTGCCGCAGGAGACCCGCGGATACGTGCCCGCTTTTATCGCCGCAAACTATGCGATGACTTATTATGCCGACCACGGCATAAGCCCTACTCTGGCCAAACGCCCCATAATCACCGACACGGTCCACGTCAACTCACGCATAGAGTTCAGCCACATATCCAAAGTGCTGAATCTGCCAGAAGACGAGCTGCGACTACTCAATCCACAATACCGCAAAGGAATCATACCCGGCGATGTGAAGCCATACACACTCCGGCTTCCGTCGAAACTCATCTATGCGTATCTGATGAGCGAGGACAGCATCAAGTCTCTTGCTGCGGCATGTCCGTCGCGACGGGCCGTAGTCAACATTCCGGCTCCGGCAGCGGGCACAGCCACCAAATGGCACAAAGTCCGCCGCGGAGAGACCATGGGCAAAATAGCGTCCAGATACGGGGTTACAGTCGCCGACATAAAAAGATGGAACAATCTGAATTCCACTAAACTGCGACGTGGCCAGCGCATTAAAGTCCAGGTAGCCGCACCCGCGCCGTCACCAGTGGAAACACCGTCGTCGCCCAATGTGCCGTCTGTGTCTCCGACTCACTCTCCGGCGGCTAATGCAGATTCTTCTCACCAAGACCCGGACTCACTGCTGTTCCGGCAACTTCCGGTCAATGACGGACAACAGTGCGATTCCTCCGCAAACTCACAACCTGAAATGGAAAAAGCGCCTGTCACTGCTCCACCGGCCACCAAGCAGAGGACTAAAACTGCAACGCCAAAAACCTCAGTACACCGCGTCAAACAAGGAGACACTCTATGGAAAATAGCCAAGCAGCACAACACCACAGTGGCAAAACTGCAAAAGCTCAACGGCCTTGACTCATCGTCAAAACTATCCATAGGACAGCGACTGAAAATTCCGGCCAAATAATAATACTCAATACACCAATATTCAACTTCTTTATTTATGAAAAAATTATTGACACGCGCAATTGCGGCAATCATGATCGCCGCTGCGGCCACTGTCCCGGCATCAGCCTCTTCAGTCTTCAAATTCGGTCCGAAAGTCGGCATGGCAATCAACAAATTCTCCATGAATCAGGATGCTTTTGCGTCTGACAACCGTGCAGGTTTCACCGGAGGTGTGATGATCGAACTTAATGTGCCCGTCATAAATATAGGTGTGGATCTCTCCGCCATGTATGTGCGCCGTTCTGCCAAAATATTCAACGAAGCTGCTGAGATGACCACTCTCAACACCAATTTTATCGACGTACCTCTGCACCTGAAATGGAAAATCGGCCTGCCTGTAGCCGGCAAATT
>BLLX01000049.1 GCA_011959405.1 Muribaculaceae bacterium | reverse complement strand
TATGGGCGGTAAAACGAAACGTGCAATGTTGAGTGAGCGGTCAGAGGTCGGAAGCCGCGATGTTTCAGTGAGTTACGGCGCGATGTCGTGAAATGGCCGAAAAAACGAAAAGTACATTTGCTTGGATTTTGCTTGGATTTTCGGAGCGGTTGGTTGGATAGTAAGTTGGATTGAAATTGGATTGTGTGCGGTCGTGCTTGTAGTGCGGCCTTTTTTATTGCGTGTTCGTCTGCATGTAGCGCGTCGGTGGCCTGTAGCGGTCGTTGTTCCGTAGAATTATAGAAAGGCCGTGGCGCGGCTAAATGCGCGGAAATACGGCCATTTATAGGCGTGAGGCAGCCTGTGGCCGTGGCGTGGCGAGGAATAGGTATGCCGCCGTGCATTAAAGGCCATTTGAGTGGCGATTGACTACTGATTAAAGACCGTTTGAACGCCATGCGCCGGGATATTTTCAGTCGATAGTTGCACCCATCGTTTCAACCGAAAATCATCAAAATAATTGTGTTGGATAGCCCGATGGATAGCCTATTGGGTAGCCACTTGGGTATCATTTTAAGCCTTATTCAAACCCCTATACGGCCAAAAATCGGCTAAAAATCGGGCAATTTCACACGATAACACCCCCTATAATACCACAAAAAGCGGGGTAATTCCAAGCCGACAAAGCACTGTAACCAACTGAAACTGTGCAGAATACAAAGACTATAAGCCTTAAAAGCGGCGAAAAATAAATAAAAGCGATGAAAAAGCGGCCTGTCAGCGGTCGCGGTGGATGAACTTAAACGGTATCAGAGCGAAGCCTATCACCCTACATGCGCAGTAGAATCTGTGTTTGCAAGAGCTGCAAGCCTTTCCGCGTGTTTTTTTGTTTCGGCCAATTCAGCCTTTAATCTCCCGATCTCCTCGCGGTTATTGCCGATTTCATCGTCTTTCTCTTTTAGAAGCCTAAGAAATAGTTCTTGATTTACAGTAGAATCAGATTGAGATGAAACCTGAGACGGTTCATCATCTATAATCTCCACTTTACCCTCCTCAATGTACCGTTTCGGATTTGAGTGAAAGGACATGGGCATTTTTCTTAATTCAACCATATCCTTAAACCGCTCACCATTTCCTAACAAGAGCCATTCTGCGGATATATTCGCATTTGAGCATACTTTCACAAGTAGATCGAACGATGGTTTACCCTGTCTTTTCCCAACGACATTCTCCACCACAGTTGGGCTTATCCCCACATGTATGGCAAAGGCTCGCTTGTTCCCTCCGAACAAGACGTCTATTATGGTCTGGAATCTTTCGTTAACCGACATAAAACTTTAATTTTCTCATTTGCGAATATTTTTCGCTGAAAAGTTTGGTGTATTCGCAAATGCGTATTAACTTTGCAGCGAGTTAAAAAATTAACAGCCAACAAATTTACAAAAAATCGGCGACATAACAGTAATCAAGCAAAAGGAATATGGAACAAAACACCGTAAAACTCACCGCGAAAGAGGTCGTTAAAGACCAAATCGCCAGCACACTCCGGCACATTGACCGCCGCATAGCGGTGATATCGGAGAAGATGAACGCCGACTACCTCCACTTCTTTGAGTGGCAAGCGGAGGAGATGTTCAAGGTTCAAAAACGACGCGCTTTCTTTACCGAATTCACAAAGGTGGTGAAAAGCTTGGACGAGGATGTCGATCTAACCGCGTGGCTGTTTGCAATCGCCAACCGAAAGAGCGGCGAGCTTGTAAGAGGAAGCCTCACACGGAACAGCACCAACCCAATGGCAAATCTCGCACATCTGCTCAATCTTGAAGCGGAGCAGGAGATAATCCGGGAATTGGAAAGTCTGGCACACGTCGCAGAATATTACGGCAAATGCTGACAAAAGAGGAAATCATAGAAGCCCTACAAGGGGTTAAACGCCCCTTGATACAGGCACACAACGATATAGAGGCCGTGGCCAATTTCATAGAGGCTCGCTTGCAGACCGAAAAGGAGTTTGCCGACAGCCGGGTATATGGCACGGTCTGCCACGCCCTCGGAATCTTGGAGGAACAGATAACAAGCATAGGAAACCAAATCACCAAACTCAAAAAATAATGGAACGTAAAAGAATCATCGTAATCACCCCGGAGGAACGCAAGTATCTGCAGAAGATGATCGGCTGCTCAGGCGTAACCGTGTGGGAAGCGGTAAAATACCGCAAAAGTAATGACATACACAAGCGCATCCGCAAGGCAGCGATAGAGCGCGGCAACCCGCAAATGGTAATCGCGCCGGAATTCGACACAATCTATATCACCAACCGCCGAGACGCTGACGAAAAGATGCACCGCTACATGGTGCAGTCTTTTGAGAACGGAGCGACGTTGGAGGGATGCTTCGACACCGGGCTTGTGGTGATACGTGACAAGCGCGGCGAGGTCAGAGGCGAATGGCAAAGCCCGAGGTTAACCGAAATAGCAGCCATACAGGAGGTGGCGATGTCGCTCTGAGGTATGGTCAAGTATTACAATCCTCCAAAGGCCATGTGCACTGCCCAAGAGCTCGCATCTCTGCTATCCCCCGTTGACAGACGCAGAATGGCATATCGGTATTTTGTCCATACCGCTGAAAAACAGAAGCAATCAGACGGGCGAACATATATCGAGGCATTGGCGGCTTCTCTCCGGAACGGAAGAAGTAATCTTCAACCCACAATTCTGAACCGTCTTTTAAGCCTTTGGCGACAGATTCAGAAAGAATGGCAGGTATCGCAGGTGCGTAATACTCGCAGTCTTGAAGATGTGCTATGTTTTTTAGAGTCTCGTGGACTAACGGTCGATTCTGAAACAGTGAGTATCGTCCATAATAGATTACGCAAAAGGCAATCTCCCACGGCTTGATGATAGCGGGCTTTTTCATAAAGAGCGATTAAAGAATTAACGACTACAAAATTACAAAAAATTATGGAGTATTGCGACGGCATTCTTTGCGCAACACACGCCGAACTTACCGACGGCATTATGACAAACGCGGCATTGATGCACGCTTGCCAACGTGATAAGGATCTTCGCGTGAGGCGTGGCTGCAACGGTGTCTCCGCGCTCTATGATATAAACCGACTGTCTGCTGAATATCGCACCGAGGCAAAACGCCGACACGCCGCGACTGAGGCACAGGCAAAGGCGCGGGCATTCATCGACATAATCGTGATAGACCAGAGAGCCGCCACTTACTACGAGGGAGTGAGCATCGAGGGAGCGCGGGGACTGAGCGACGAGAAACGGATGCTCTACACCAACTCAGCCTCCATACTCAACGCTTGCCGTGTGAAACTCATGAAAGCCGAGGCCGAACAGAAAAAAGTCGGCAAAAGCCGCCGGGTAAAGATGAGCGACTTTTGGGCTGCGGTGGCGGCGCACCTGCCCCGCGTGGCCGACATCTACCCGCACAGCCTCCCGGAGAACCCGCGAGTGCTACAGCGCAAATATCAAGAATATTTCAGAGGAGGCCAGCCCAATTACGAGGTGTTGATTTCGGGTAAGTTCCGCAACAAGAACGCCGCGAGGGTTGCGACCCCGGAGCAGGTGGCATGGCTCACCAAATTCTTGGAGCATCATACCAACCTCGACGGACAGGAGGTGGCCGACTACTACAATACGGTATGCGAGGCTTTCGGATGGCCGAAAGTGACGCGCCGGACGATGTTGGTATGGCTGCAGAAACTCGGATGGCTTGTGAACGCCGGACGGCACGGAGCAAAGGAATATATGAACCGCTACGGAATGCAGAACAAACGCTTTGCACCGACCGCGCCGATGCTGTTCTGGTCGCTCGACGGATGGACGGTGGAGCTATACTACAAAAAGCGCACCGAGGGGAAGCGCGGCGGTCGTACCACATACTGCAACCGCATGACGGTGGTAGTGGTACTCGATCCTTTCAACAAATACCCGATAGGCTACGCCACAGGCTATCAAGAAAGCCCGGAACTGATAAAAGCCGCGCTCCGCGATGCGACGAACCACACGGCGCAGCTTTTCGGCCAACGTCTGCGGCCTGTGCAGATACAGAGCGACAACTATCAAATCAAAATCATGCTGCCGACCTATGGCATGGCCGAATATGTAACCCCGGCACAGGTAGGCAACGCAAAGGCCAAGCCGATAGAGCCGTATTTCAGACGGCTCAACCACAAATACGCTAAAAAATGCTCCGGCAACTGGAGCGGCTACGGCATAACCTCCCGCAAGGAGAGCCAGCCCAATATGGAATGGCTCAACGCGCACAAGGGGCAGATACCCGACGAGGCCGGGGTAAGGGCGCAGATAGAATGGATCATCGAATCGGAACGCGCCGCCAAGCGCGAGGAATATGTGGCCGGATTCAGCCGCATACCCGCCGACCGACTTCTGCCGATGCCGATTGAAAGCTACCTGCTGAACTTCGGGCAGGAGACAGGCTACAAGAACACATTGGAGGGCAGCGGCCTCAACGTCCGGCTTCTCGGAGAGCGCAGGACATACGACAGCTTCGACCTCGAATTCAGAAAATACGCACACCTGCGGTGGAGCATCAAATATGACCCCGACAATATGCAAGAGGTCTTGGCCGTGAGCGACGAGGGGGACATCCGCATACTGCTAAAAGAAAAGCACCTGCAGCCGATGGCACTTGCCGACCGCCGTCCCGGAGACGCGGAGGAACTGCAAAAGGTAAAGGACTTCAACGACGAACTGAAACGCACCGTGATAGAATACGACAGGCAAGCCACCGAGATAGCGCGTGAGAGCCTGTTGCGCCACCCCGACCTCGGCAACCCATACATAACAGGCATACTCACCGACAGCCGGGGACAGAACAAAGACCGCAAGAGCCAATACCGCCTCGAATACACAGACGTAACCGAGGAGACCGCATACGAGGAAAGCGCGGGCGCGGGCATAGCCGAATCGACACGCGACCTCTATTGATTAACGGATAATCATAAAACTAATATAGGAAATGAAACAGACAGAAAAAGAAGCCATAGCCGCCAAACTGCGGACGTATGTAGACAGCAAGGAGAGCCAAAACGCCGCCGCCAAATCCCTGCGTGGCGTGAGCGCGGCCACCGTGAGCCAGATACTCAACGGCAACTGGGATCTAATCTCCGACGACATGTGGCGCACGGTAGGCAACCAAATCGGCTATGACCCGCGCAACTGGGTCGTGATAGAGACCGAGGGTTACAGGCGCATGACACAGGTGCTGACCGACGCGCAGCGGCACTCGCTCGTGATGGCCGTTACAGGCGACGCGGGCTGCGGCAAAAGTCAGGCGATAAAGGTATATGCCGGGAGCAACAGAAACGTGATAGCGTTGAGCTGCTCCGAATATTGGAACCGCAAGGAGTTTCTCGGGGAACTGCTGCAGAGCCTCGGCACAGAACCCGGCGGCTCGACGGTGGCCGACATGATGCGCGAGGCCATACGGCAGCTCAAACGCCGAGAGGGGGTTCTGATAGTGTTGGACGAGGCCGACAAACTCTCCGACCAGGTGCTGCACTTCTTCATCACCATATACAACAAACTGGAAGATACCGTGGGAATCGTCCTCTGCGCCACGCAATACCTCAAAAAGCGGATAGAGCGCGGAGTGGTGAACAACCGCAAAGGCTACAAGGAGATATACTCACGCATAGGCCGCAAATTCATACCGATGCCTGTTGTGAACCGGGGCGACATAAAGGCCGTATGCACCGCCAACGGCCTTGAAGACCGCCGGGAGATAGAACGTATCATTGACGATGCCGACAACGACCTGCGGCGCGTAAAACGCCTTGTGTGCGCCCTCAAACTGAAATCAGCCGAGGGTTAAACCCCGGTCAAACACCAATTAAACAATGGCAAAGGCATTAAGCAACCGCAACGTGTGCGACGCGAATTTCAAGGTCGCCGACTTCACCGGGGAGTGGCTCGCCACATTCGGGAAGCCGGAACTGCGCGGCGCGTGGATCATCTTCGGGGAGAGCGGCAGCGGCAAGACCCATTTCGCGCTCTCGCTTCTTGCCTATCTGACGCAGTTTGTAGACAAAGCCGCCTACGACACCATCGAACAGGGCTTGTCGCTATCATTCAAAAACTCTTGGTTAGACGCGAACATGGCCGAGGTCGGCAACAAGGTTGTGGTCTACTCAAAGGAACAGATCCCGGCATTGCGCGAGAGGCTGCGCAAGCGCAAAAGTCCGCAGGTTGTGGTGATAGATTCCATAACCGCGCTTGTGGGGTTCACGCGCAGCACCTTTGCCTCGCTTATGGACGAATTCCCCGACAAACTTTTCATCTTCATCGCCCACGAGGAAAACGGCAAGCCCTATCCGGCGGTGGCGCGGCACGTCCGCAAACTGGCCGAGGTGAAGATCCGCGTGGAGGGTTTCAAGGCATACCCCACGACCCGCTTTGCCACCGCGGAGGGAGGCGGCGAGGAGTTTGTGATATGGCCGGAGGGTGCGGCCAAATACTACGCTCAAATAATAGACAAGGAGACCAACCAATAAAAACGAGATATTATGGCAACAGTTACGGCACAACAGCAGAAGTGGCTGCTTAAAAAATTCCACACGCTCTGCGCCCGGCTCAACATGGACGCGGACATGAAACTGGCTCTTATATCCGGCTACGGCGTGGAGAGCAGCAAGGATCTTACAAACGCGGAACTCTTGGAACTCTGCGACCACCTCAACGAGATACTGAACCCGGAGGATGCTAAAACAGACAAGATGCGCAAGCGCGTGATAGCGGCCATCGGAGGTTGGCTGCGCATGATCGGCAAAGGCGACGAGGGGATAAACTACATAAAAGGCGTGGCGTGTCAAGCGGCAAAGACCGACAATTTCAACAAAATCTCTCTTGAACGGCTCACCACCATCTACAATATGTTCCTGCGCAAGCAAAAAGATGCAAAGAGCGTGAACGAGGTGGCCGAGAAGATAGCATACGAAGCGCGGTTTGGCACGGATAACAATCTTCTGAACTGATACAGGCATGAGTACAGCAATAGAACATCTAAAAGAGCGCACCAAAACCTGTATGGGCAATGACGGCCACGTGGTCGGGGTCGTGGAATACGACGAGGCAATTGCCGCACTCCATATTCAGAAAGCGTGTCTAATAGAACATTTTAAGAATTTCATTCTGAATGTGCGACTTTGCCAAGCCATAGGCTTAAACAAAGACTGGGAGCAGATACTCGACGAACAATTCAAAGATTTATAATTATGCCAGAGAAGAAAAAAGAGAACCTCAACAAGCAGGTGAAAGGTGTCGGCCATATCACGGTCTACATCAAGGTTACCAAAGGCAAGACGGTAACGACCTATTATACCCGATACGGCTTTGCCGGGGTATATACAAAAGCATCCTTGCAGACTGTTGCCGCTAAATTCAAGGAGATTGGCATAGACAGCACCCGCAGGGAAGAGCCGGACGCAGATAAAATCACCGCTTCAACCAAAATATACACATCAGACTGCCAATATATAATTCCACAAGACTTAAACCCGGAGACATGATAGAGGTACACATGAACGAGGGAGGCCACCAATGGGAGAAAACCAACCTCACGACATTAGGCGGAGACAATGGCCGCTCCACATACGACACTTACCGTTGCACCGCTTGCGGACTGACCGGGAAAATGTATCATTTCAACCATATTACCGTGCAGGAACGCTCCCGCAAAAAACTGTTTAGCTGCCCCGGCATGAAAAAAACGCGGAAAATCCGAATCACCTGCTGTCGGGCAGTAGGATCACAATTCGCCAATCTCACGCCGGACAGTATCCATGAGGTAATTCCGACACCTCCGGGAAACAACGGCAACAACGGCGTGTGGGTAATGGGGGTCGGCGAGCCTGTAAAAGTGCTGAATGGTGAATTTACATACATCAACGAATGAGCCGCAAAGCACTTGAAAACGAGATAACCTCACACATCACCGAGGTAACGAGCAGCCTTGAGATGGCCGAATACGCAGCCCTTATGCGGTGGCTTTCGGACTGGGCGCACGAAAAGGCAGAACTCGCCGATTACCTGCCCGACTTTGACTGCGAAGAAGAATAACAACCATCAATAAAAAAATAATATGACAGTAATCGAAAAGCAGTACATGGACGCGGTGATAGCGATGAACCGCAAAATGGCAGATCAGAACAAAGTAGACTGGGAACGCTACCGCATGGACGCAGCCCAAAATGTGGCAACCTACTGCATGGGGCTGTATCTTACCAACCGGGAAAGCGACAGACCTACCTATGCGGAAGTTGCGGAAGTCGCTGTAAAAATGGCTAACGCTATCGTGACAGAGCTGCAAAACAATCCTCTAAACACGAAAAACGACGGAAATGGATAAAGAGCGATTCGAAGCAGTATGCAATGCTTACAAAGCAATGTATTTCAGCGCAAAAAACGATAAAGAGCGCAAGGATAGAATCAACTCGTTCCGCGCCGGACAAATCAAAATATCAAAGGGATAATCACCCATCATTTAATCACCATTAAAACAACAGACAAATGGCAAAAAGAGAAAAGAAAACAATCATCAGCGGCGTAAGCCGCGAGGCGATGGAGG
Organism: Muribaculaceae bacterium; assembly: GCA_011959405.1. Classification (GTDB taxonomy): domain Bacteria; phylum Bacteroidota; class Bacteroidia; order Bacteroidales; family Muribaculaceae; genus UBA3263. Next base: position 6,263 of record BLLX01000049.1, on the reverse strand, counting down.
AGGCTTTCAGAGCATACGCCGACGCCGACGCAAAGCAGCGATCACTCACCGCCGAAATGGACGGCAAACTCGTGGAAATCCGCGAGGACTACGCCGACCGACTGGCCGAACTCGACGCGGAGAAAAAGGCCGCATTCGAGAAAATGCAGGTGTTCGCGGTAGAGAACCGCGAGGAACTGTTCACCAAGCGCAAGAGCATGGAGACCACGCACGGCATCCTCGGCTTCCGCACAGGCAATCCCAAGCTGAAAGCCCGCAAGGGCATGACGTGGGCAGGGATTCTCGAACTGCTCAAAATCAAAGGCAAGAACTACGTGCGCATGGTCGAGGAGGTGGCAAAGGACAAACTCCTTGCCGAGCGCGACCTTGACGAGTGCAAGGTAGTGATGGAAGCCTGCTGCATCGACGTGGTGCAGGACGAGACATTCTTTGTAGAACCCAAATCGGAGGGATAGCCTTATGGGAAAGCGCACGGAGTTTGCCCGCGACACCATAGAGGTGTGCCGCAACTGCAAGGCCGAGGGTATGGCGATAGTCGAGGAATTCGACAAAGCCGGAAACCACACAGGCAGACATAAAGAAATCTGCCCGGTATGCGGCGGTTCGGGATTAGTGAGTAAACATATCGAGGGGTTCGTAACGGTCGAGCCTTACGACAAAAAGAAAGCAAGGCCATGAAAAGAAGCGCGCCCGCCGCAAGGATAAATCGCTTGACAACGGGCAACACCGTGGAACGTGTTGCAAAGATAGCGGTTAAATTCTTAACATGGCGACAAAACCTCACAAAAATACACTCCTGCGCATACAGCACGTCTGCGACATCACCCGCGAGCATTACGAGGAGGGCAACCTTGCGAAATGCTACAAACAGGTGTGGAGGCATTTTGTGTACCCTGTCTATCCGATGTGTTACCACACGTTCCTCAGCTATCTTCGGCGTGGGCTGGAGGGATTCTCCGACAAGCCCCGCGACACACAGCCCTCCCTATTCGACGACATAGACATGGGGGAATGAAAGCGACACCGCCCGCAGAACCGAAACTGCGGGCGGTGTTGTGTCTATACCATCTCCTCGGAGAAAGCGTCGGCGAAGATGTCGCCTGTGTCAAGGGTAACATTGCGCGGTGTGAGAATGTAGCCGTCATCGACGGAGGCCGAACAGTCTATGCAGTGGGTTCGCCACTCCTCCAAATCCTCGCATATCTGCTCATGGTTATGGTCGGTGTCCGAGCCGGAATATTGGAACTGCGAGAAACTGCGTCCCTGTTCATCCGCGCCACCCGAAAAGCCGTTCAAGGCGAGTTTGACGGCGCGGATCAGCCGGAAGCGGCGCAGAGCCTCGTCGCGGTAAGGCGTGTCGGTCTGCGCGAGCGTGGCCGTTACGAAATGCAGCCTCACCGTCATATCGCCATGCACCGCTCCACGAGAGAGCGGCGACCACAGCACCGGGAGAAACTCCACGAAGATTCCCGGCGGGTTGAACGGACGCATCTGCGTGAGACGTGCCGTATTCTCGTTCCACAGGCCGACATGGTTAATGGCCGGAACTCCCGGTAATTTTGCGTCAGGGTCGCGTTTAGGTCGGCAGTAGATATATTTGTCATCCACGAGACGGACACGCGACAGACGCGCCTCTAAATCGGTAAAAATGCGTAATCTCATATCAATGTCGGTTAAAGTCATCGGCAAGGCGTTGCGAGAACTCCTGCAGCCGTTTGAAAACAATGTCGCCGAGGGCTTGCTGCACCTTTTCGTGGTCGCCTATGAACTGGCGTTGCGGCATATTCATCTGCCGGGAATGTGAGCGCACGGTGTATGTGTTCCCGGTCTTCTTAGACGTGCGCGAGTGGGAGCGGACGGTAACGGCGAAATTGCCGCCCTCGTTGTGCAGGGCTGTATATGGTCGGTCGGAGGTGAAGACCACGGCCATTCCCCGGATCATCGAACGGATGGAGCGTCGCATCGCCCCGGTAACGATAAGGATAGAGCCGCGTCCGCGTTTGTTTGTCTTGCTCGCCTTTGTCGCCACCCACTTCTCGCCGAAGAAACCCTGCTGCCGGAAATTGTCCTTGAACAGCTCCGTGAGCTTCACGCGGGCATCGCTCAGAATATCGTCGTAAATGTTGCGTGGCATGGCGGCGCGGATCTAATCGGCGAGATTCAGAAACAGCAGGGAGATAAGGCCGAGTTTGACCTGCATACGGTCGGACTTGTCCTCTATCTTCTGAAAATCTATCTTTGAGGGAGCGGCCTTGACCTGCTCCCATCTCTCCGGGGTCAATTCCTCGCCGAGACACATAAGGGCTGCGGCGACATCGGTCTGCGAGAACTCGGCTGTAACTGTAATTTTTTCGTCCATTTTGTTGAAAGTGTTGGGGTTTATTTTGTTGTATGAAAAAGAATGTCTATCTTTGCAATCCCATAGGAGGCCGCTGTGGGTTCTTTCGAGGAGGCGGCAACCTGCCCGCGCTGCGGGCTTTTTTTATGTCTATACATCATGTCGGCGAATATCTGCCGAGCCGTCCTCCTTTCGCACCACACAGACAATATGCTTTACCTGTAAATGTCGTGTCTGCCGTTTAAGCCATTTAACGCCGTTGGTAATTTTGCTTGGATGGTACATACTGCCGTCATGGAAATAGAGGCACACGGTATCGGCGGCAATACGGACATCAGAGCGGGCATTATATCTCGCAAGCTGCTTGTTCTTATCCCGGAGCGCAGAGCCATAATGCCTTTTTTTCGATGTTATTGAGCGAATATCCATCATCACGCCGTCGAGCTGCATATCAAGAGCCGGGAGCGTCCGACCCTTTTTCTTCTTGCTCTCGTCGCAGAGGATAGCCGAATGGCCGCTTTGGAACAGAAGCCGCTGCACCTCATTTTCAAGATCCGCGCCTGTCATGCCCCACCGCAGAACCTGTGCATTATTGGATGTGGTATTGTGTCCCACATGGGCGGCGGTTATGCCGCCGGACACCGGGTCATACTCCACACCCCGATACTTGCTGTCCTTTGAAAGACGGTCATAGAGCCGCTTTGCCTCGACCCTGCGCTGCTGCTCGTGAACGACACGGCAGATCCGGCACTGTTCACGCTTGGGGTCGTAAGCAAGATTGAGGCGACCGTCGCAAGAGCCGCACCCTTTGGGGAGGTATGGATGTTTCTTGGGGAACAGTGTCATCTCGCGTCCGGCATTGTAGCGGAACATGCGGGCTTTCGGCTCGTCGGTGCAAGCGTCCCCGGCGGCTTTGGCCGTCTCCGGGTCTGACATAGGATAATCGTCGCGCAGCACCTGATCCACGTCGCAGCGGCAATTCCAACCATTCGGCGGCAGATAGTCGCGCCAAAACGGGTCAGACGGCGGGAGCGTGATATTGTCGAGCGCGGCGTGTTCCGAGCGCACCCTTTCATCCCCTGCGGTACGGTATTGCAGGTTGTAGCGGTCGCCGTCGGCCACGAAATCGTGCCATTTAACGGCCATCTGCGAGGTGTGGACGGCATGGTTATACTCGGCATAGAGATAGTTGGTGTTATACCGGGCATCAATGGCCTCCACGTCCTTGCGGAACGTGTCGAAAGGCTTCACATGGCCGTCCGCATCGGTGAGCGCGAGGCCGACCTCCGAGAGTGAATGGTAGGTCTTGAAGCCGGAGAATATGAAAGCGTTGTTTTGGAGCGCGGCGGTCAGTTCCGGCGGGGTCTCGGTATTGATGGCCGTATCGACGGCGCGGTTAAGCGCGTTGTACGTCTCCTCGACCAACGGACGCACGGCGGGATCGGCAAGCATATCCGGGGAGAAACCTCCACGAGCGAAGACCTCGCGCACGGCGCGGTCGAACACATCACGGTTGAACTCCACACGTCCGACACCTCCGGCGAGTGCAAGCACCTGCGGCTCGTAAAGGGTGGTTAACGCTTGATTAAACAGGCGGTAATGGTCGGCTTTTTCTTTTTGTCTGTCTCGGGGCTTGGCCTCCTGTTTTTCGGAATCCTCACCCCCTACTCGAAAAAAGAGCCGGAAGACTGTTTTACGCCGAGAATCGGGATTTTGTATTTTTCAGTGAAATACTGCGGGTCGATGTCGAAGAACTGCAAGAGCATACGTTCCAGTTCGCGCTGCTCCGCCGGTGAGTATGTGGCCGCATCGTCCCACTTGAACGTAAGCCCGGTAAGGGGGAATCCGAGGCGGATCATTTTCGGAATAAGGTCGTCATTGATAACGTATGCTATCAGCTTGGCATCGGCGGCACATAGATTCTCGAACACTTCAAGATGCGTCTCTGACTGCGATTTTGAGGAACCGTCGTCAACGGTCATGGTCTGTCCGACCACGCCTTTTGACATCTCGGAGTTGGCACGGTCAATGCGTTTGTCGTAGACATTATAAGCGTCGCCACGCGAAGATTCCTTTATGTCTATTGTCGTACCCTCCGGGAACAACGCCCATCCCGCCGCGCCCATCTCCTCGAGCATCACCTCAATCTGCTTGCGGTCGGCGGGGTTCTGCGAGGTGGTAGTTCCCACACGCATAGGCATACCGAAAATCTCGCCGAACACGTCCCAATAGGAGGTCATGTTCTTTTTGGATAACGCGTGGGGAGCGCATTTCAGCAACAGGCCGAGGTTGCGGCTCTCGCCGACCTCCACACACCAGTCGGCCAATGCGCCCTCGCGGTACGGAATGCCCTGCTGCGGGGAATCGGAGCGGTCGCGGAGCAGCACACCATACTCCGGGCATACGTGGTCTCGCGGCACCAGTTCCACGTCGGAGAACTTCATCACGCCGTTAGCGTCGGTAATCACGTCGCCCAACTGGATAAGGGAATGCCCCCACGCGATAGATTCAAGAGCATTGAGCAGGAAATGGTAGAACCACTTGCTCTCAAAGATTTTCGCCGCGTCCTCGTTCTCGTTGCCCGCATCGTCCGTAAGTACAAAGGCTTTGAGCAGCGTCTTGTGGTAGCGTTGAGTGAAGCAGCCTGTGAGGTGCATATCAATAAGCGCGTCGGTATAGATGGAATACAACGCTCCGCGCTTGGGGTTCTCGATGTTGAGAGCCATAGCCCACGCCCGCCGCCACCGGGCAACGTCCTGTTTGGTTAGACTCTGCGTCTGTTGGTTGAGCATCATCACGAGGCTTTTTCGCTTCTTCATGCTGCCGCCGCGCTCGTTGTTGCGGCGAGCGGCGAGGCGTATTGATTCGAGCGACCTCTGCGAGGCGTATCTGTTTTTTGCCATTTTATCAGTGTTTAATCTTGTCGTCAATCATGTTTGAATAATCCTCGGAAGTGAGGCCGGAGAGCGCGGTGGAAATATTGGCCTTGTAGGTCGCTCCGCCGTCCTGTGGAGCGACAGCCGAGGATTTGAGCGCGTTAATGATAGCGTCGATTCTCGCCTTGCAGATGTTAAGCTGCTTCTGCAGTTCGGTGGCGTTTGCCGTTGTCTCGCTGCCGCCGTTCCATACCGACACGCCTTTCTTCATTTCAAGGGTCGTTCCGTCTATGTCTATTTTGAGGTTGTCGGCGGTGAGCGTGGCCGAGCCTTTCTGAGTTTTCAACACCACGGAATTGTCCTCGACGGTAGCCTCGGTGTCGCCGATGGTGATAACGGACTTTGTTATTTCCATCGCAAGCACCACTACGGCCACGGCGGGATTGAGGAAACCCACCACGACTTCAGAACCGACTGCCGGGAACGACACGAGGCCGACCGTCTGATTCTGATCCGCCTGTAAATTCACGGCGAGGAGCGGCGCACCCTCGTTAATGGGAGTGCAGTCGATAGTCCGGGCATCTTCGTCCACCGCGTCCACGGTGCAGACGGTGAGATACATTTCAGAGCCGGACAGGGCAAGCTGTCTTATCGCGTTTCTAATATCCATCACTCTGCCGCCCTCGCGCCGAGGGTAATGTCCTGCCGGAAGCCGGAGCTGCCGTATGTTATGGTATTCTTATGGACTTGGTACTTGCCCTTGCGCTCACCGTCGATCTTAATGCCTATCACGTCGAGGACATCAAGCAGCACATGACCGAAAGTCTGAAAAGACCCGGTAAGGCCGTCACGTTTGAGACGCTCCAACTCCTGCTCACCCCACGCCTTTGCCTCGGCCTCGGTCTTACCGTAACAGTGCAGGGTGCGTTTTTCTCCGTCCGGATCGCCAATCTCCACCTTGATTTTCTTTTTGTTGTCGGGTTGTAGGCTAACCACTTTCAGCTTAATTTTCACGTCCTCGGCTTCCTGTTCGTCACGGCTGCTGTCCG
>BLLX01000048.1 GCA_011959405.1 Muribaculaceae bacterium | reverse complement strand
AATTTTGCACTTGCCAGTTGAACCTGCGTTTCATGGTTTGACAATCAAAAAAATCAGTTTTTCGGGAAAATATTTGCACATGTCAGATATAAATCATAATTTTGCATCGCAATTCCCGATAAGGGTATACGCAATGCTTCAGTAGCTCAGTTGGTTAGAGCACCTGACTGTTAATCAGGGGGTCGTTGGTTCAAGCCCATCCTGAAGCGCTTGGAGACCGTCACAATAAGTGGCGGTCTCTTTTTCTATGCCCGTAATTAAGTTGTCAGGTAAATTTGCTCGTATGAATGATAATTGTTAACTTTGTGGCATAAACTGATTTAATTTAATTATCAAATTTTCACAAATGGAACTTTCTCACATCGAACATGTAGGCATCGCCGTACCATCACTTGACGAAGCCATCCCTTTTTACGAAAACATGCTGGGTCTCAAGTGCTTCGCTATTGAAGAAGTAGCAGACCAGAAGGTACGCACCGCATTCTTCCGTGTAGGCCAGACCAAAATCGAACTGCTTGAGGGCACTTCGGAAGACAGCGCCATATCAAAGTTCATCGCAGCCAACGGCGGCCGCGGCGGAATCCAGCACATAGCGTTCGCAGTGGAAGACGGAGTGGCAAACGCCCTTACGGAAATGGAATCAAAAGGCTGTCGCCTGATCGATAAGGCGCCCAGAAAAGGAGCCGAAGGTCTCAACATCGCCTTCCTCCATCCCAAAAGCACCTGCGGCACTCTGATCGAGCTCTGCGAAGATCCCAACAAATAAAAAAACAAGCGACAAGGGTAATACACCGACATCCAAGACTCAACCTCAAACCAGAAACACCAAATTTCACTCTAAAGACATGAGTAACCAACTCGCCAAAGTGCAGGAACTCATTGACCTGCGCGCCGAAGCCCGCCTTGGTGGCGGACAAAAAGCCATCGACAAACAGCATGAACGCGGCAAATACACCGCACGCGAAAGAATAGCGCAACTCCTTGACGAAGGCTCATTCGAAGAACTCGACATGTTCGTGCGCCACCGCTGCACCAACTTCGGACAGGAAAAGAAAAGCTACCCGGGCGACGGCGTGGTGACCGGCTACGGCACTATCGACGGTCGCCTGGTTTATGTATTCGCACAGGACTTCACCGTGTTCGGCGGCTCCCTGTCGGAAACCATGGCCCTGAAAATATGCAAAGTAATGGACATGGCCATGAAGATGGGTGCTCCCGTCATCGGTCTCAACGACTCCGGCGGCGCACGCATCCAGGAAGGTATCAACGCACTGGCAGGTTACGCTGAAATCTTCCAGCGCAACATCATGGCATCCGGCGTGATCCCCCAGATCTCCGCTATTCTCGGCCCCTGTGCCGGCGGCGCGGTCTACTCCCCCGCCCTCACCGACTTTACCATCATGGCCAAAGGTATCAGCTACATGTTCCTTACCGGACCTAAAGTGGTCAAGACCGTGACCGGAGAAGACGTGAGCCAGGAAGCCCTCGGCGGCGCCGAAGTGCACTCGTCGAAAAGCGGCGTGGCCCACTTTGCGGCAGAAGACGGCGAAGACGCCATCCGCATCGTGCGCAAACTCTTCAGCTACATTCCCCAGAACAACCTCGAGGAAGCTCCCGTCGTGGAATGCACCGACCCGATCGACCGTCTGGAAGACTCGCTCAACGAGATCATCCCCGACTCCGCCAACAAGCCTTACGACATGTATGAAGTCATTGGCGCGATTGTCGACAACGGCGAATTCCTTGAAATCCAGCGCAACTACGCACGCAATATCATCATCGGCTTCGCCCGCTTCAACGGACAGAGTGTCGGCATCGTGGCCAACCAGCCCAAATTCCTGGCAGGCGTGCTCGACAGCAACGCATCCCGCAAGGCCGCACGCTTCGTGCGCTTCTGCGACGCATTCAACATACCCATCGTATCGCTGGTAGACGTGCCCGGATTCCTCCCCGGCACCGGTCAGGAATACAACGGAGTGATCCTCCATGGAGCCAAGTTGCTCTACGCCTACGGCGAAGCCACCGTGCCCAAAGTGACCGTGACCCTGCGCAAGAGCTACGGCGGATCACACATCGTGATGAGCTGCAAGCAGCTGCGCGGCGACATGAACTACGCATGGCCTTCGGCCGAAATCGCCGTAATGGGCGGTGCTGGAGCTGTGGAAGTGCTCTATGCCAAGGAAGCCAAAGCAGCCGAAAATCCTGCCGAAGTCCTCGCCGAGAAAGAACAGGAATACAACAAACTTTTCTGCAACCCCTACAACGCTGCCAAATACGGCTACATCGACGATGTGATCGAACCGCGCAACACCCGCTTCCGCATTATCCGCGCCCTGCAGCAGCTTGCCACCAAGCGAGTGCAGAATCCCGCCAAGAAACATGGCAACATACCTCTGTAAACCACACTCTCCCGTTCATTCTCACATATTTATATGAAACGCAAACTATTGATGCTCGTCATCGCGCTGACAGCGTGTGCTGCAGTCGGCTCCGCACAGAGCCGGCGCAGCCTGCGCATCAACGAAGTGATGGTGCAAAACGACAGTAATTTCATCGATGACTACGGATGTTATCCGGCCTGGATCGAACTGTTCAACTCAAACTTCGCTCCACTGGAAATCTCCAGCGTGTTCATCACCGACGATCCCGGGAACCCCACAAAATACCCCGTTCCCCTCGGCGACGTCACAACCCGTGTGCCCAAACGCCAACACGTGATCTTCTGGGCCGACGGAAATGAGACCCGCGGCACATTCCACCTGAACTTCAAGCTCAAACCCGGTCAGGAAAACTACATAGCCATCTACGATGCTGACGGCAAAACCCTGATCGACGAGGTGACCGTCCCGGTGATCGCACCCAACACAAGCTATGCCCGCACAGAAGACGGCGGCGACGAATGGGAAGTACGCGACGGATCCACATCCGAGCTCTACGTCACCCCCTCGTCTGCCAACAAAATCCGCGGTGTCAACCCCAAAATCCAGAATTTCAAGGATATCGACGCCAACGGCTTCGGCATGACCGTAATGGCCATGGCAATCGTGTTCAGCGCACTCCTGACCCTTTGCATCTGCTTCTACATTATCAGCAAGATCGGCGCAAGCCGCAACCGCTCACGCAAGATGGAAGCACAGGGAATGGTAGTTGCCGAAACACCGCGCGAGGCACGCCCCTCTCACGATTCCGGCGAAGAGATCGCAGCCATAGTGGCAGCACTCCACCAGCACCTGAACGTGCACGACCGCGAAAGCACCATCCTTACCATCAACAAAGTCAAACGCGCATACTCGCCTTGGAGCTCCAAAATCTACTCCATCAGGCAGATGCCACGCCGCTGACCGGCTCTCTCACAGCTAAAAAACATCCATTCTCAAATCACGAATCGACAATGAAAGAATACAAATATAAAATCAACGGCAACATATATAAGGTATCCGTTGGCGACATCGACAACAACGTTGCCCACGTGCAGGTCAACGGCACCCCCTACACCGTGGAACTTGAAAACACGACCAAACCCGTCACCGTGGTCAACTCTCCGCGTCCCGCCGCCGCTCCCCGCACCGAAATCGGCGCCAAAGTCATCGCATCGGCTCCTGCCGCAGCCGGCAGCCATCAGGTCAAGGCCCCTCTGCCCGGCGTGGTGCTGAGCATCCCCGTGAAAGTGGGCGATACAGTCAAGGCATCCGACACAGTCGTGATACTCGAAGCCATGAAAATGGAAAACGCCATCCATGCCGGACGCGACGGTAAGATAGCATCCATCGCTATCAACACCGGTGACTCCGTACTCGAAGGCAACGTTCTCATCACCCTTGAGTGACCGTCAGTAAATCCATCTAATCATATATATCAACTATCAATATGGATTTTGGTGATTTTCTGCTCAATAACTTAGAGCAGTTCTGGCATCTGACCGGATTCTACAACGCCACGTGGCAAAACTTCGTGATGCTCGCCGTGGGTCTGTTTTTCATCTGGCTGGCCATCAAAAAAGACTTCGAACCGATGCTGCTGGTGCCCATCGGCTTCGGTATGCTCATAGGCAACGTACCCTTCAACACAGAAGCCGGACTTGAGATCGGCATCTACGAAGAAGGCTCGGTGCTCAACATTCTCTACAACGGCGTGTCGGCCGGATGGTATCCTCCGCTCATATTCCTGGGCATAGGCGCCATGACGGACTTCACCGCCCTCATAGCCAACCCTAAACTGATGCTTATCGGAGCTGCCGCCCAGTTCGGCATATTCGGTGCCTATATGGTGGCCCTGCTGCTGGGATTTGCTCCCGACCAGGCTGGCGCCACAGCCATTATCGGCGGAGCCGACGGCCCCACAGCCATCTTCCTTTCGTCCAAACTGGCCCCTAACCTCATGGGCGCCATAGCCGTGTCGGCTTACTCCTACATGGCCCTCGTGCCCGTGATACAGCCGCCCATCATGCGCCTGCTCACCACCAAGCAGGAACGCCTGATAAAGATGAAACCGGCCCGTGCCGTGAGCCAGAACGAAAAGATCATCTTCCCGATCGTCGGCATGCTCCTCACCTGCTTCGTGGTTCCCTCTGGCCTGCCGCTGCTCGGCATGCTCTTCTTCGGCAACCTGTTGCGCGAATGCGGAGTCACAACCCGTCTGGCCAAAACCGCCAGCAACGCGCTGACCGACATCGTGACCATTCTGCTCGGCATGACCGTGGGCGCCTCTACCCAGGCATCACAGTTCCTCACCGCGCAGACCATCGGCATCTTCGCTCTCGGTTTCATGGCTTTCATCATCGCATCCGCATCCGGCGTGATCTTTGTGAAGCTCTTCAACCTCGTGCTGCCCAAAAACAAGAAGATTAATCCTCTGATAGGCAACGCGGGCGTATCGGCCGTGCCCATGTCGGCCCGTATCTCCAACAACCTCGGACTGGAATACGATCCCAGCAACTACCTGCTCATGCACGCCATGGGTCCGAACGTTGCCGGTGTCATCGGCTCGGCAGTAGCAGCCGGTGTGCTGCTCGGTTTCCTTGCCTGATCATTCCTGCCACAAACCTTATTAATCTACATAAAAGCAGCCCAGTCATGCACCTATCCGCACGGCTGGGCTGCTCTTTATGGCTTATACAGCTCTACCCCCACTCTACATAAATGTCTTGATTGCTGACGTCTGTTCTTTGGAGGAAAAACAACTTGACGAACGGCTGCTGATCACAGACTATGATGAAATCTCAAACATGCTCCCCACACGCACAATGCAGAACGATTAGTCCGCCGCTCTACACTATTGAAAACGGTCTACTTTTTGTACAATTAGGTATTATAGTTTTATCATCTTGAAGATCATAGATAAAAAGCGAGATCACACCAGACCTGAAATGTCCGGCGTGATCTCGTGTTTATTGGAAGAAATATATCTCTCTCGATTTACATCATGCCCATGCCACCCATGCCGGGGTTAGGCATGGCAGGTGCGGGATTTTCCTCTTTCTTCTCGGCGATGACACATTCTGTGGTGAGGAACATGCCGGCGATAGAAGCAGCATTCTCCAGAGCCACACGTGTCACTTTGGCCGGGTCGATCACGCCGGCGGCCAGCAGGTGTTCATATTCGCCGGTGCGTGCATTGTAGCCATAGTCGGCATCGCCTTCCTTGACTTTCTGCACGATCACAGAGCCTTCCTCTCCGGCATTGTGCACGATCTGACGCAGCGGCTCCTCAATAGCACGCTTCACAATAGCCATACCGGTAGTCTCGTCATCGTTCACTCCCTTTACTCCTTCGAGTTTGGCAATGGCGCGTATATAGGCCACACCGCCGCCGGGCACAATACCCTCGGCAATTGCCGCACGTGTGGCCGAAAGAGCGTCGTCCACGCGGTCTTTCTTCTCTTTCATCTCCACTTCTGAAGGAGCGCCGATATGGAGCACAGCCACACCGCCGGCCAGTTTGGCCAGACGTTCCTGAAGTTTCTCCTTGTCGTAGTCGGATGTGGTATTGGAGATCTGGGTCTTGATCTGGGCCACACGGGCTGCGATAGCGTCGGAAGAGCCTGCACCGTTCACGATAGTAGTGTTCTCCTTGTTTACGGTAACCTTCTCAGCACGGCCGAGCATGTCGATGGTGGCACCTTCGAGCTTCATGCCCTTCTCCTCGCTGATAACCACACCTCCGGTCAGAGTGGCAATGTCTTCAAGCATCTCCTTGCGGCGGTCGCCGAATCCGGGAGCCTTCACTGCACAGATCTTCAGCGATCCGCGGAGACGGTTCACTACCAGAGTAGCAAGAGCCTCGCTGTCAACGTCTTCAGCGATGATCAGCAGCGGACGTCCGCTCTGTGCGGTAGCTTCAAGAATGGGAAGCATATCCTTAAGGCTGGATATCTTCTTGTCGAAGAGAAGGATAAACGGCGAGTCCATCTCACACTCCATCTTCTCGGTGTTGGTGACGAAATAAGGTGATATGTAGCCGCGGTCAAACTGCATGCCTTCCACAATATCCACTGTGGTTTCCGTGCCCTTGGCTTCGTCTACGGTGATGACACCTTCTTTTTTCACTTTCTTCATCGCTTCGGCGATAAGAGCACCGATCGCTTCGTCATTATTGGCCGAAACGCGCGCCACGTCCTCGATCTTTTTCAGGTCATCGCCAACTTCCTGGCTCTGCTCGCGGATACTGCCCACCACAATTGCCACGGCCTTGTCGATGCCGCGCTTGAGGTCCATGGGATTTGCTCCGGCAGCCACATTCTTCAGGCCGACGTTGATGATCGACTGAGCCAGAACGGTAGCGGTGGTAGTGCCGTCGCCGGCATCGTCGCCGGTTTTGGAAGCGACTTCCTTGACGAGCTGGGCACCCATGTTCTGAAACGGATCCTCAAGCTCCACTTCGCGAGCCACGCTCACACCGTCCTTGGTGATATGCGGTGCTCCGAATTTTTTATCAATGATCACGTTGCGGCCTTTGGGACCGAGTGTCACTTTCACGGCGTCAGCCAGAGCGTCCACACCTTTTTTCAGCTCTTCACGAGCCTTGATATCGAATTTGATTTCTTTTGCCATAAGTAGGAATTTTAATTGTCAAGTCAGAAAATTCGGTTTAATTTCAATCATTGATCACTGCAAGCACATCGGACTGACGCATGATCAGATACTTTTCGCCAGCCAGCTCGATCTCAGTGCCGGCATATTTGCCATACAGCACCTTGTCGCCTGCCTTAAGCACCATTTCCTCGTCCTTGGTGCCGTTGCCCACGGCAAGAACTTCACCCTTAAGGGGTTTTTCCTTTGCTGAATCGGGGATGATAATGCCTGCCATTGTCACTTCTTCGGCCGGTGTGGGCTGAATCAGCACTCTGTCGGCCAGGGGTTTGATATTCATAACTTGAATAATTTATTTTGGTTAAATATGTTTTGTTATATTTGTTTACTTGTTTACACTGCATACTCCGTGCCAAAGCGCTCCTCTGTCATAGAAACTGACAAAATGGCGCATAATGCGTAACTACAAACAAACCGACAGGCCGGATTGTTCACCAATGCAACATCTATGACCAATATTGTCAAATAATGTTAACCTGTTAAACCATACCGACGGTCCGCTGTCATAATAACCGTAAACAACACAAACACAATTAACAACAACAGACAATGAAAAAGTTTATGATCGCAATGGCTGTGGCAGCCATGACAATCTCAGGATTCACAGCATCGGCCCAGAACACAAAAACAGATACAGACTGCTGTGCCCCCTGCCCCAACAAGACCGAAAACTGCCGCCAGCCTGAAAATTGCGCAAAAAAGAGCCAGTGCCCGTTTAACGGACTCAACCTCACCGACGCACAAAAAAATAAACTCAAAGAATTGCACAAGGCTGAAGCTGCCAAACGCCAGGAATGCAAACAGGCAAAACAGGGCTGCAGCCGCACCATGCGCACCGAACACCTTGCCGCAGTCAAAGCCATACTCACTCCCGAACAGTATGTCAGCTATCTGGAAAACATTGCCGTATCTGGCCACGGATCATGGAAAAAACCGGGCAAGCACCACCGTGCAATGCGCGCCACCTGCCCTGCGGCTTCAAACGCAGCATGCCCCCAGGCTCCCGCATCCAAATAACCAAAACGACCTCATTCCCATATAGACTCTGCAAAAGGTAAAAAAGAACAGGGTGTGCCGTATTTTATATTATGAACGGCACACCCTTGTCATTTACAGCACCATCCAAAATTCGTCGCTACACTCCACAGAAACAAAACAGATCAAATTTAGGACCGCGCTTACATACAATAAATACTATTCTGCATACAATTGAATCTGATTTAATCAACTTATTGATAACTTGAAAAGGGCCTATAATCCATATATATTTGGCAATAACCGTAATTTCGAATATATTTGCAATAAAATACCCCAATTCAATTTATCCATGAAACTCAGACTGATTCTTGCAACGGCTCTGACCGTTATGTCCGGATTATGGGCAATGGCCGACGGACCTTTCCGGCTACATCGCTATGACGCGCTTAAATCCACGCCGATAAACTCCGAAAATATCGTGTTTGTCGGCAATTCCATCACCAATATGCACGAATGGTGGGAAGCCTTCGGTTCTGACCATCGCATCATCAATCGCGGCACATCCGGAGGATTCTCATACGAAATACTTGAAAACCTCGAATCATTCATTGACGGCAAACCGGAAAAACTGTTTCTGATGATCGGCACAAACGACATCAGCACCGGAATCGCTCCTGCCACAGTAGTCAGCAATATCCGCACCATCATCACCCGCATACAACAGGAGTCTCCCCGGACCAAAATCCATATACAGAGCATCTTGCCGCGAGTCCACGAACCCCAGAACACCAACAACAAGGCTGCCAACGAAATGCTTAAGGCCCTGTGCGCGGAATTGGACGTCACATACCTTGACCTATGGGACGCCCTGCTGGGAGTGCGCAACTACGGCGAATGGTCGGCCGACGGCCTTCACCTGTATGCAGCAGGCTATCGCATATGGTGCAAACAGATAGCGCCTTATGTCGATGAAAACGCCGAATGCGTCTATCAGGACTCCTACTCAAACATCAACTCCGGAATGAACAACAGCAACGGCATGCGGTCCAGCTATTTCGGCATGCTTCCTCTGACGACCGACGACGTAATTATCGTGGGTGATGAGATGATCCACGGCGGCGAATGGCATGAACTGCTGCGCTCACCCCGAATCAAAAGCCGCGGCACCGGATGGGGATACGGAGGTCTGTCACTCGACCAGCACAAAACGCAACTCACTGCGATTCTGACCGGCAACGGCAACAAGCAGAACCCCGCCAAAATATTCTTCTACTGCGGCACTTCCGATAAAAACATCACCAAATACGGCGCACTGATCGACGAGGCAAAACGTCTGTCGCCTGCTTCCCAACTGTATATCATGGCGCAGATACCTATGGCCGGCACTAATAACAACGCCGTTGTCTCCTTCAACTCACAGTTGCAGAATCTGGCCGTCCAAAAGGGCGCCACATACGTCGACACATACACTCCCCTGCTCAATTCATCGGGAACGGCAGATCCTGAATGTATCACCTCCGACTACCTTTACGGACGTGGCTACATCAAAGTGGCCAACACTCTGGCCGAATATCTTCAGGAAGAAAACGTCGATCCGGTATCGCTGGAAGAATTCGAAACCATATATGCCGTACGCACAGCGCGCAACACTCTCGCAAACGCCATAGCTACAGCCGCCGGACTGACATACGGCGACGGCATAGGCCAGTATCCCGAATCAGAAAAACCTGCTGTCGACGCACTCGTAGAACAAGCCACCAAGATACTCCAGGCTTCCGATTTCGACCCCGCGGCAGCATCCAAGACGGCCACAGCCATCGAAAGCGCCATCAACTCACTGCTTTCCCGCATCAACCAGCCTAAACCGTCCACCGATGCCGAACAATACCTATATACCATCTGCTCCTCGCTGCGCAACAGCTATTTCACCACAGCCACACCAACCGGACTCTACGGCTACACAGGCAATGCCGACAAGCAAGACATCACCGGAGTGTGGAAATTCGAAACCCGCACCGACGGCACATTCAATATCATAAGCCCCGCCGACGGGTCATACATGAACCCTGCCGCATCACACAACACCCAGATCAAACTATCCGCTTCCGAACCATCCACAGGCTGGACCATAAGCCATGCTTCAACCGTAGGCATGTATGTGATCCACAGCGGGACCTCATGCCAGCTCAACCAGACCACTCTCAACGGAAACCAAGTCTACAACTGGTATGGCGGCACCTCGGCCCCCGACCGTGAAGACGCCGGATGCCAGTTTACATTAAAGGAATACAACGGTAAATTCGCCGAATCGGAATTCACCACAGGATGGTATGAGATAGAGCTGGCCAACGACCTCAACGGCTACCTGACAGCAGGCACCCACCATATACTCAACGCCGAGAACGAATACCGTCAGAGCAACACCAACTACTATGCTCTCAAATTCGCGACCAAACCCTCCGACGCCCCGAAAGCCTGGGTTCATATCACCGTCAAAGGCAACATCTATCAGTTCACATCACTCAATGGCCACGGCATACAGGAAAACTGCATCTCCTCACGTGCGTCACTCCCGTCGTCCAACCCTACAGTAACGGCATCCGCCACAATCGACGGCGCCTATGCCATAGGAAAATGGAGCTACTATTCCAACGACGGCAACGAAAGCCCTTACGTCGGCAAATCATCAGCATCCGACAATTCCTACTATCTGACACGTGTCAATGACTCTGATCTCGAGACTTACGACATCTACACCGTGAGCATGACCGGCACCACTCCGGCTGCCGAGGTCGGACAAGATGTTCGTCTCACACTCAACCATCCCGAAAACAAAGGCATACGCTCCGTATACGCCGGCGGAACATTCTTCGTGCCCAAAGGCACAACTCTGGTATATGACGATTTCTCAGCTCCGTCACATGCCGGAAACGCCAATCCCGAAATCACTGTAGACCCTGAAAACCATACCATCACACTCGACTATACCAAACAACACATAGAAACCGGTATCTCACAAATCGACACCAACGTTACCGACACTGAAAAAGCCTACTACAACCTGCAGGGCATGCGCATGGCCCGCCCCACACGTTCCGGGATATACATCCACAACGGCATTAAAATCCGCCTGTAATCCCGCATAACAAGCATATATCCCACAAAAAAACACGTACGCACCGGATTCAATTGCCACTGCGTACGTGTATTTTTTATACTCTCCACCTCACCTCACTTGCTGTGAGACATAATCATATACCTCCGCTGAAATCGCGGCAATGACACTGTCGGCATCACTTTGCGGACCGCCATAATCCCTGACAAGCACCGCGATCGCATATCCACGCCCATCAGGCAGACTAACATAGCCGACATCGTTCACCGCAATCACCTGTCCCCTGTCATTCACATATCCGGAGCCGGTACGGTGGGCAAACACCACCCCCTTCTTGCCTGTGAGTGCGGCGGCAATACGCTCCCTACCCGTGTCGCATTCTTCCATACACTGTCTGATATAAGCCTGCTTTTCCGCCGATACCAAAGAATCGGTAAACACTCTGTCGACCAACACCGCACAAGCCAGCGGCGAACTCCAGTTGCGATAACTGAGTCCGTGGTCGGCATGCATCTGCCGTTCGGTCACCTCAAGACGAAAATCTCCGACCACACCCGCCTGTCTTATAAAACTGTCGGTTTCCGCTATAGTGCAGATTCGGTCAAACAGTATATTGCTGACATTATTGTCACTGAAACGCAACAGATAATCCATCATCTCGCCCACAGTCAGACTGTCATTTCCCTCAGGACAACTTTCGGCAAGCGGACTCCAGGTATTACGGTCAAGATCTTCGCTTGCCACTGGCATGATCAGATCAAGATCTCTCGACGAAGCATCCAGAGCGCCGCACACAGCAATGGCCTGATGCAACTTAAACACGCTCATCAATGGATAACGCACATCATTGTTGACCACCACGGTATCCTTGCCGTCGATTATCACTGCCACGCCGACCTGCGCGGGCGCATCAGCCAGAATCGCATGCAAAGCCGTTTCCAGTCCACGGCCTTCCGGCCCGCGGCAACACCACATGCCACACAACGCCACAACGGCGCCAACCATTCCCATCATCTCTCTCATATATTATTTATTATTTCTTAAACGCATCCTATTTATAAAAAAACGAAACGCCGTCCTCTGTATGATCCAGGACGGCGCTTTGTTTAAGATAATATCTCGTCAGAGACCGGTATTTTAAAATTAACCTGCCAGACGGAAGTTGATGGGAAGAGTGTACCACACACGCACGGCCTGACCGTTGTTCTTACCGGGAATGAAGTTGGGCAGTGATTTAACCACGCGCACAGCTTCTTTATCCAGATCGGGGTCTTTGCCGCGCACCACTTTCACTTCTCCGATCGAACCGTCACGTTCAACAACAAACTGCACGGTCACACGACCCTGGATATTGTTCTGAGCGGCCTGTTCCGGATAGCGGATGTGGTCGTTGAGGAATTTATAAAGAGCTTCGATACCGCCGGGGAACTGAGGCTGCTGTTCCACAACCTTGAACACCTCGTTGGTCTCTTTTTTCTCTTCCACGATAATCTCCTCCTTGTGTTCGCGGATCACGGCAACGTCATCAGTACCCTGGTCGAAGTCCGTAGAACCGAAAGCGGTCTCGGTCTCACGCATTTCATCCTGGTTCTTGATTTCGTCCTCCTTGGTCACCTGGTCGTCATCGACGATGGCGAGCTCGGTAACTTTCACCGTGTTGAGGATTTCTTCGGGAAGGGCTTCTTCCACTTCAGGTTCTTCGTAGCGCTCTTCGGGCTCTTCTATTTCTTCAGGCTCGTCGACAGAGGTGTCCACGCTCACCACTTCCTGCTCGGCTTCAGCCAGAGGTCCTTCATCCTCGACGCGTTCCAGTGCGGAAACACCGAGAGAAATCAGGAATGCGGCAATCATGACCACCACCACCGAAAGCATGGCCCAGTTGTGGCGCTTTGCACTTGAGCTACGTAATTGATAGGCACCAAACTCTTTGTTCTTGCCTTCAAAGACTATGTCAGTCCACTCATGTGATGAAAGATCTACGTCTTTTGCCATAATTTCTTTCTGTTTTAAGGGTTAAACAAGTTCAAACATCACATATATCAAAGCTTGCCATGGGCATGCTTGTACGAGAGAATCAACATGGAGTCGACAGAGTTGATGTTGTCGATCTGATAACGCGAGATCTGGTTGATCTGCATCTCGTCAAGAGCGGAAATCACGCTTTCGTAGCTTGCATCCGGACCGGCCTTGATGATCACAACAGGACGGGTCAGAGTGGAGTCATTGCGTATCTCTTTGGCCTGCGCCTGAAAAGCGGAGTCTGTAAGCTCCTTATTTTTCCACTGGGCCTTGAGGGCGTCGATCCTTTCAAGTACCTGTTCGTTGCGGGCATGCAGGATGGCACGTATGCCGTTCTGCCGGCCTTCAAGATTACCACGGAAGCGCTCTTCTTTAAGTTTCAGAGTGCCGTCATTGTCGATGAATCCGTCGCCATTCTTGTCGATCTGGTCAGCGGGCACATCGTAAGGCTTACCCTCGTAATAATAGATCACGTGCATGGGATAAGTCTGTCCGGTGGCTTCGTCTGTTTCAGTCTTCACATGACCCTGTGCATCGCGTTCGGAATCAAGGATCAGTGTGATTGCTTCTGACTGCTTGGTTTTGTTCTGCTGCGCTTCTTCCAGTTTTTCATTGGAAGGAAGGGCGATCTGCAATGTCTGCGACTTGATCATCGTGGTACAGAGCATGAAGAACGTGATCAGAAGCATGTTCATATCCACCATGGGTGTGAAGTCCACGTGGATAGACATCTTTTTCTGGGCGCCTTTCTTTTTCTTGCCCTTGTCGGATTGTTCTATCTGTGCCATAATGATTAGTCGTTTTCAGATTTCAAAGCAGTCATCAAGGTGAACTTGTTGAGTTTCATCGTCTGGAGGTTGTCGAGCACATCGTGAATGGTGCTGTAAGGGGTGTCCTTGTCAGCTTTCACGGCAATGCCTTCGCCGGTGCGCTTGAGGGCGGCATAGAACTTGTCGTTGGGAGCGGCGGTCTCGCCGTTTTCCTTCACGCGTCCGTTGTCGCGATAGTTCTGAGCCACGCGCTGCATGGCATCCATCCAGATCTGGAACTCATTGAGGTTGTTCAGGTCGCGGTTATCATTGATGGGAATTCCGACCACGTTGGGGTTGAATTCTTTCATCACCTTGTCCTGCTCGGTGGTGGGCATATCCAGGAAAGCGGGAAGATCTTTCATGGGCATACCAAACATGCCGAGCTTGGAGAAAGCCGAAACCTGAGAGGCGGTGAAGCTGACCTTCTTGTCGGGATGACGTTCGTTGTACAGGCGTGCAGCCTCGATGATGAGGTCGCGACGCACATTCTCGCTCTTGTAGGTGGAGTCCACGTCACCGGTGATGCCGATGAACACCTTGCCTTCCACCGCACGGTTGATATCGCCGTTGCTCTTGATCTCGGCTCCGCTGACCAGAATGGTAACAAGGTCAGACAGGGGCACTTTGATTTCAGACACGGAGCTCGGGGTGATAACCGTGGCGGGTTCCTTGGCGAGGAACGTTGAAGTCAACATGAAGAAAGTCAACAAAAGAACGGTCACGTCACTCATCGCCGTCATGTCGATGAGCGTACTCTTTCTTTTTACTTTAGGCTTTCCCATATTACTTTAGATTCAATGTGATTGGTTTAAAACTAAGTAATGGGGAATTAGTGTGTAGCCTGGAAGGTCTGCACGATCGAGAAACCGATTTCGTCGATAGCGTAGGTGAGGTTGTCGATCTTGTTGGTGTAGAAGTTGTAGGAGATAACAGCGAATGCACCGGTTGCGATACCGAAGGCGGTGTTCACAAGAGCCTCGGAGATACCGGTTGACAGAGCGGTCGAGTCAGGAGCGCCGGATGCGGACAGAGCCTGGAACGACTTGATCATACCGATAACGGTACCGAGAAGACCGACGAGAGTACCGAGAGTGGTGAGAGTTGCCACGATGGGCAGATTCTGCTGCAGAGAGGGCATTTCCATTGCGGTAGCTTCTTCAACTTCCTTCTGGAGAGTCTGAACTTTCTGTTCTTTGGTCAGAATGGTGTTCTTGTCCATCTCTTCGTAGCGAACGAGGGCTGCGGAAACAACAGCGGCAACGCTACCTTTCTGCTTGCGGCAGAGTTCCTGAGCACCGGCGATGTCGTTTTTAGCGAGTTTTTCCTTGACAGCGGCAACGAACTTGGCGATGTTGCCGGTGCCCTTGGCGCTCTTCAGAGCGATGGCACGCTCAACGGAGAGAACGATAACGGTGAGGAAGAGAGTCTGCAGGATAGGCACGATCACACCACCCTTGAAAATGGTACCGATAAGGTCTGTGGGGTGTGCATCACCTTCAAAGAACCACATTGATGCGGGTGCTTCACCTTCAAACTCAAAGTGGCTGGGAGCGCCGAAGAAGAAGAGGAACGCGAGAACTGCCACAACAAAGCAGCAGCAGATCACCAGAAATGCGTTCTTAACGCCGGTAACCGAAGATTTCACGGGAGCGCCGCCCTTTACGGGCTTTGCCACGGGGGAGTTGTTAGCTTCCATACTTGTAAATGTCTGTGAATTAAATTAGTTAAAAAATAATGGTTAATTGTAGTTTAGTTTATTGCACTGATTAAGCGGGGCATAGTCCACCCCAAATACAGGGCAAATTTACCACTTATTTTTAAACTATCAAAAAAAAGGCCTATAATCATCACGGCTCTTTCATTTAAGATTTCGT
>BLLX01000047.1 GCA_011959405.1 Muribaculaceae bacterium | reverse complement strand
TTGGCTCGGCTCGATCCTGTATCCGGGGAGTGAAGACTCTACGATGAGTCTGGCCGATGATATATGTGACCATTTCACAGGAATGCCGAGTGCGGGATCGCTTGTGCCCCACCGTCCGGGGCCGATCAGCAGATATTGTTCCTCACGTTCCGTGAAATAGCGGTTTATCCGTTCGATCTCATCGGCCATGGCGGGTGTATCGGCCGAATTGAAGGCGCCGGGCTTTATATAGACGATTGAGCGCACACCGTCGACATTGCCGTTGCCGAGTGCCGTTTGAGTGCGCAGGAGTAGCTCTGAATCGGGAAGTTCAAGAATTGAGTCGTCGCCCATCTCCTTTTTGTCGGCTATCGGGCGGATCTGCAGCCAGTATATGTTGCCGGCGTTATGTCCGTTGACCACGGCGGCAAATTCGATCTCCACCGGTCTTGCCATTTCTTTTTGTCCTGCTGACAGCATGAATTCCACAGTTTCGGCAAGCGGAAAGGCTCCATGCCGGAGCATATTGGCAAAAGTGACCACCTTGCGTCCCGGACCGCTGTCGCTGTCGCGCAGAATGCCGTCTTCGAGATCGTATGTCGATACCATGAAACGTAGCGCACCGGAGCGGGCTATATCCTGAATCCTTACCGAGCGCAGGTTGAAGCTGTCGCTTGAGGTGAATTTCAGGTCGGTTTCGTCGCTGTCGGGCATTTCGAGCGCCATAAGACGTGTCTGAGTGTCGCGCAGGGCAAGGTCAAGGGTGGATGTCTGAAGCACTTTGCCCGGATGTCTGGGGGAGAATCTCAGGGAGGTGCCGCCTTCGACTATGGTTTTCCCGAGTCCGACCGCTACCTGAGCTACTCCGTCGGCCGCCTGTTCGTCGCCTATCGGATAGTAATTGAGCGAGCGCCCGACTCCGGAGAACGACGGGAAATAAAGTCCGGCATGCTTGACGCCTACGACTTCCTGTATGATGACAGCCATTTTTTCCTGGTCGATCACATTGGACGTAGCGGTCATGTAGGCTTTTGAGTCGGCATAGAAAACGGATGCGTACACGCTTTTTATGGCATCGCATAGCATGCGCAGCATGTTCTCCCGATTGCTTGTGCAGGGGATCATGTAGGTGGCGTAGACTCCGGCAAACGGCTGGTAATGGCTGTCTTCAAGCAGTGATGACGAGCGTATGGCCAACGGCTTGTCAACGACGTCGAGCAGAGCCATGAAGTCATCTTTCAGGCTATCAGGCAGCTGGGCTTTCATGAACGCGGCGTGGATTTCTTCGTCCGGCGCCGGCGACAAGGCCAGGGGATACAGACGGTTGGCCGACATGAATTCGTCGAATATGTCGGTGCAGAGCACCACTGTGCGGGGTATGGCTATGTTGACGTCGGTGCCGTTGAATCCGTCGCATTCAGGGTGCCGTTTGATTATGGAGTCGATGAATGCCAGACCGCGTCCTTTTCCGCCGAGCGATCCCTGACCGATTCTGGCGAAATTACTGTAGCGGTCAAATCGGTCTTTGCGGAACACAGCCACAACACCGCGGTTTTTCATGCGCCTGTAGCGTACAATGGCATCGAGAAAATGCAGTCGTGCTTCCGGGATGTCGGCAATTGTGCGTGTGCGGTGGCGCTTGATTTTTTCGGCGATAGGAAAGATGGCGCGTGAATACAGCCAACGGCTTATGTCGTTGCGCTGTGTGTGGAAAAACAGCACTTTGTCCGGTATCTCCATCATTTTGTACTGGAGATCTTTCAGCGATGTGATGCGCATTATCTCAGCCCCGGTGTCGGGATCGTGCATCACGAAGTCGCCGAATCCGAAATTATCGGTGATGGCTTCTCCGAGGTCCACTGGAAATTTCTTGGAGTTCTTGTCAAGAAAGGTGGTGTGGAGAGCCTCGGCTCTTGTTGAATTGGCCGTTTCCGATGATTCGATGATGATGGGCAGATACTGGTCATGCCCTCTGAGGTATTCCGCCAGTCTCAGTCCGGCTTCAGGGTCTTTGGCACCGTCACGCATGAATGACACGTCGGATATTACGCCGAGCATATTGTCGCCGAATTTTTCGTATAGGCCGACCGCTTCCTCATAGTCTCTGGCCAGAATGACTTTGGGACGTCCGCGCATGCGCAACATGCGTTCATGATCGTTGAGGGCTTCTGTCGAGAAGTTGAGAGACTGTTTGAGCAGATATTTGTAGAGATGCGGCAGGACTGAGGAGTAGAATCTGACGGAGTCCTCGACCAGCATTATCGCCTGAATGCCCACTCCCTTGATGTCGGCTTCGGCATTCATCCGGTCTTCAAGCAGCTTGATGATAGCCAGAAGCAGATCGACGTTTCCAAGCCATGAAAACACATAGTCCACCGCCGAAAGGTCTTCGTCGGCCAGACGTCGGCTCACTTCCTTGCTGAACGGTGTGAGAACGACCACGGGGGTATCCGGACGCTCCTGTTTGATCTGCCTGATGCCGGAAAATGTTTCAGCCAGATCCGGGCCCGGCATTGTGATGATCAGATCGAAATGCTTGCATCGGAGCATTTCACAGGCAGCGGCCGTGTCGGTGACACGCGTGACACGCGGCGGAGAACTGAGGTTGAGCGAGACGTATTCGAAATAGAGCTGTTCCTCCACACGGCCGTCTTCCTCCATGATGAATGCGTCGTAGGGCGACGCGATCAGCAGCACATTAAAAATGCGCCGTTGCATCAGGTCGGAAAAAGCAGTGTCGCGTAGATATAGCATGAGTGTAGGCTGTGGAATCAGTTAATGGTTATGTTCACTGGAACCGCTTGTTGCTGTGTGATCCCTTCGAGAAGAGATTCAGGGTTGTCGATGGGTGATACGGCCAGTTCGGGTATGTTGAACGTGCGTGTGAACATGTCGTAGTAATCAGCATTGGGCTGAGGTATGGGGAATGGTTTGCCGCACTGTCCGGTGGCCGGGTCGAAACTTGCTATGAAAGGTCTGGCGTAGAGTCCGTCCATGCGTTTGGATGAAAAAACGAACCAGCGTCCGTTAGATGAGAAGGAATGGTAGCTTTCGATGTCATTGGAGTTGACTTCGTCAAGTTCGCGTATGGCATTGCCGTTGTGGAGGTCCATGAGACACAATTGGGCTTCAGGGTGCCAGATGGTGAAGTTGCCGTATCGCGCACGTGTGAACATCAGCCAGCGCCCGTCGGGAGATACTCGCGGGAAGGTCACGGTCATGGTGTCGGCCGACGCTTCGTAGACTGTCTTCAGGTTGCTGAAACGTCCGGATGTGCGGTCAAAGTCTATGCGGCATAGATCGTAACGCATAGAGTCGAACGGAGTGGTTTCGTCGTAGGCCGGTGTGCGGCAGAAATATATGCGGTTTCCGTCGGGAGTCCATGTCGGATATGTCTCCATGTAATGTGTGCCGGATATGGTTCTGTCGGAAAAAGCATGATATGTTTCGGAGTCATAGACCATCAGGTCGGAGCCGACGTCGGAAACCTCGATCTTTTTAGCACCTGCGGAGTGAAATACCTGAATGACTTCGTTTGCAGAAAATGCAAGGAAGCGTCCGTCAGGGTTCCATTGCGGATATGTGGCGCCATGCCGGAAGCCGGTTACGCGGGAATTGAATTTTTCGACTTTTCCCTGTTTGCTGATCAGAGTGCCGCCCTGCTTTCCGCGCACATGGGTCATCATGGCCTTTGTCGGATCGTTTTGCGCGAAACTGTGGCAGTTTATGCACTGGTCGCCGAAATCTTTGTTTTCAAGCACTGGTGTCTGGCGGTAGGATGTCAGGTCGCGCTGATATATGCCCATTTCAGACCAGAGTTCATAGCCGGGGTAAAGAAGGCGGTAGACCAGATACGGGTCGATCCGCTCGGCGGACACATGGCAGACAATGTCGGGTGTGCCGTGCCATTTGCCGTCTTGGCGGAGAAGGATGCGGAAATAGATGGAGTCGCCGGCAGCTTTTTCGAGCAGCGTGCGCCATTTTTTCAGTGGAATTTCAACAGCCGAGTCTTCTGAGCGGAGTATTATGTCGGGCGCCTGGCCGCAACGGCCTATTTCTGTCTGATATTCCTGTGCGTCATGCTGGATGCGGAATGACGGTGCGGCGATGTTGGACGGGAAGGTCACGCCGGCATAGTCAGGCCACAGCCCGACTGAGTCGGTTTCATTGATGTCCGGTGTTACTGGGGCTGTTCCACACGATCTGAGTGCAATAAGTGCAGCTATGATGACGCTCAGTCTGACGATCTCTTTTTTTAGTTTCATATCTGGATGTTGAGTGGGTTACGATTGCACTTGGGGCTGTACGCGGTCGAAATTGTGGTTTACCTTGGGGAGGATAAACTGGACGTAGTACCAGTAGGACCGTTTCATTTCTGGAGTGTATGTCCCTTTGTTGCCTTTTTGGCTTTCATTCATATAGCGGCCGAACCGCTGTTCGGTTTCAGGCGATATGTTGTAGCCCATGGCACTGAAGACTGTATGTCCGGCTTTGATGCGGTAGAGTATCAGGGCTTCTTCAAAAATCCGAGGAAGAGTGGGGTATTTGTCTGCCGGATAATAGGCAAGCAGGTTTCTTATGAATGCGTCGGAATTGTTGACAAGCAGCATTGCCATCATAAGATATTGTTTGGCCATTTCATTGTCGGGATCATTGTTGAGGACGTATTTGGCATCGGCGCCGATGTTTATGACATTGTCCCATCTGGCCGGTTCGGAGGGGACATGTGCCATGGCATCCCGCAGGCTCGGAACGGATCCCGCCTGCATGTTACGGCGCAGTTCGGCTGCGTCATCACGGTAGAACATTGTGTGTTCAAGTATGTTGATGAACTTTGCTGCCACTCTCATGCGGCCCTGCGCAATGTTGTAGCGGGCAAGGTTGCGTATGGTCGCGGCTGTCTCTCCCCATCCGACCATGGCTTCAAATGCCCAGCGGTGGGCGGAGTTGATCGCTCCGAGTTCTTCGAATACGTAGTGGCCGTATTCAGCCTGGTTCTTGCTCCCTTGCCATGGAAAAAACAGGGCGCGTAGACCAAAGTGCTGGGGCAGATCGAAAATATGGTCATAAAGCATCCCTTTTTTGAATAAAGCTATGGAACGCAGATAGGCCGCAAGGTGGTTTTTGCGGCCGGATGCCAGCAGTTTGTCGCATGTTTCGAGAACTTTGTCCCAGTCTCCCGCTTTGGCATGGCGGTCTATTTCGAGCATGGCCCGTTCGGTTTTGACTAATGTCCCTGTCATGTTCTCTTGTGACCACATCCGGTATCCTGCCAGCATGAATGAGATTGCAAGAAGTATAGACAGAATGTGGTGCCATACGGGTGTTTTCCTCGGCTGCGGGCTGTGGAACTGTATGTCTTTTTTGCGCCATGGCAGAAATCGGCCGATAGCCATGGCAGCTATCCATCCCGCAAAGGTCCAGATGAATGCTTTGACAGGAGTGTCGGGAAAGGTGTTCAGGGAGATTGTACAGGAGAAAAGGTATGCGGGGACAAGAACTGTCAGCTGGAGCCAGTCATGCCGTCCGCTTAGTCTGAACACGATGGACTGAAGCATGAAATATATGGCTGTGAGTATGAGGGACCATACGGCAGCACCAAGCGCAGGAATGTGGCTGAACTGAATGACAAATGTGGTGAGCGGATAGAAAAAACCGTGCAAATGCGCTGAGTGCTGCCAGTATTCTGTCGAGAATTGAAATAAATAATGCTGTTCGTGGAAATACAATATATGCGGCACCACAAACAGATAGCCGCAGAATGTAGCCACAAACAGAATCCCGCCTACAATAGCGTTTATATATGATTTCATTGTCTCGTGGTTGTGATTGGTTTTGAGAATGTACAAAGGTACTAATAAAAAGTGAAATGACAGCGGATTTTCATGTATGAGCTGACAGCATAAGCCCATGTTTTCCGAAATCCCTATTGGTTATTACGAAAACTTGGGCATACACTGTTTATCTTTCCGTTACAGCCGTGTTATTTGGATGTGGTACAGTGATTATTCCATCGTCTCCCGTGTCCCTTGAAAGCGGCGGTCGGTGAGGGCAAAACGCACGAGAAAGTAATTCACAGGTACGCATATGGCCATTGCAGGCAGCAGTGCATAGATATTTCCTACTATATTGGCAAAAAGTGCGACAAGCATAGTCTGCAATCCCAGATTGATGAGATGGCTGGCCGCAAATGAAAATGCTTTTTTTGCGTTGGGCCGTGTGTGGAATGTGAAGTAGTTGGATAATATGAAATTCACACAAAAACTCAACCCATAGCTTACAGGTGCGCTCAGTATGGTCGACATGCCGGCAAGTCGCACAAGCATGACGTAGAACCCATATTGCGACAATGTGGCGATGCCGCCCACTATTATGTAGCGTATGAGTTCGGCTTTTCGGCTCTGTGAGCTGATTAGTGATCTGACAAAACCGGTTATGTTCGTCATGGGTTATTTTTGCGTATAGGCAGATTTGTCAGCCTGCGTATAGTCGGATGTTGTATGTTTATATCTTTTTTCCGTTGTATGATTCAACGATATATACAGGCCGTTTTTTTGTTTCGGTGAATATGCGTCCGACGTATTCGCCGATTATCCCCATTGCTATCAACTGTATTCCTCCGATGAACAATATGGTGCATAATAATGTGGGGAAGCCCTGTACGGCTTCTCCATACAGCAGTGTTTTTGTCAATACAAACAGCAGGTAGACGAATGCTATTATCGATACGATGAACCCAAGCACCGCCGCAATGCGAAGCGGTGACATGGTGTAGCATGTAATGCCTTCAATTGCCAGGTTGATAAGGCTTTTGAGGTTATATGACGATTTCCCTTCAATTCTGTCGCCTTGGTCAAACAAGACTTCTTTTTTATTATATCCGACCCAGCAATATAATCCTTTGGTGTATCGTTGAGTCTCACGTAAAGAGCAGATCGCGTTTATGACTCTGCGGTCAAGAAGTCTGAAATCTCCTACGTTTTGCAGAATTTCTATATGCGTAGATCCTTGCAGAAGAGCATAATATGTGTGTGAAAGTCGCTTGCGGAGCCATGATTCTTTCCCTCTTACATTTCGGAGTCCATATACGTCGTCATAGCCTTGTTCCCACCAGTATATCATCTGAGGTATGGCAGAC
Organism: Muribaculaceae bacterium; assembly: GCA_011959405.1. GTDB lineage: Bacteria > Bacteroidota > Bacteroidia > Bacteroidales > Muribaculaceae > UBA3263. The sequence continues at coordinate 8,792 of BLLX01000047.1, read as the reverse complement.
ACGGGATGTTGCAAGTCTGCGTCCATAATGATTACGGCATCTCCGGATGCATAGTCCATCCCTGCCAGCATGGCGTTCTCTTTGCCGAAATTCCTGGAAAGGTTTACTATATTTATCCGGTCGCATTCGTTCCTGAGATTATGGAGAACTTCTAAAGTGTTGTCTTTGGATCCGTCGTTTACAAATAGATATTCCCACTCGTAATCTGTCATATCCATCTGATGGCCTGAGACACATACGGTGTCTGAAGTAATCGCATTGAGCTCAGTCGCCAGATTCGGAAGGTTCAGAGCCTCATTGTAGGCAGGCACAAGAACTGTAATTTTTTTCATAGAATAGGTTCTATAATGCTGTTGTTGGTAGTGCAAAGTTAATAATAAAAAGCAAAAACTCGGAATCAGCTATTAATGAGCATTAAATGAACCATGTGACAGCGCAGTATGCAGCCGTTTTTTGAGGAGTGGGTAAAAATGTGTAAATTTGCATCGTTATGAAAGAATTCTTGCAGATAATGAGGCGATTTTTGCCTCCTTACAAAAAGTATATACTTCTGAACGTGGCGTTTAATTTTCTCGCCATGTTTCTTACTCTTTTTTCTTTTGCTCTGATAATACCTATCCTTGAGATATTGTTCCGTATCAGGGAGGGTCACTATGTATTTATGTCTGCCGATTCCGGCTCGTTTAAGGAAGTGGCTCTCAATAATTTTTATTATTATGTGCAGCAGGCTATGGAGCAATACGGGTCTGTGTATACGCTTGTAGGTCTGGCTGTGATTCTGGTAATCATGACCGGATTGAAGTGCGGCACGTCTTATTTGAGCACTTATTTCATTATTCCGATGCGTTCGGGAGTGGTCAGAGATATACGTAATTTCGTGTATTCTAAGATAGTGTCGTTGCCCATTGGTTTTTTCACAAGCGAGCGTAAGGGCGATGTGATGGCTCGTATGACAGGCGATGTGTCGGAGATTGAAAATTCTTTGATGATGTCGCTTGACATGATTATTAAAAACCCGATAATGATCATCGGCTGTCTGGGCATGATGCTGATGTTGAGCTGGCAGTTGACTCTGTTTGTTCTTGTGCTTTTGCCTTTGGCCGGATGGATCATGGGAGCTGTGGGCAAGAATCTGAAAAGTTCCTCGCTTGCGGCGCAGAACCAGTGGGGCACTCTGATGAGCAATATCGAGGAAACTCTTGGCGGTCTGCGGATTATCAAGGCTTTTGTTGCAGAAAATAAGGTGCGTGACCGCTTTCGGCGTCAGAGCCAGGAATTGTACAGGCTTAATAACCGTGTGGCTCGGCGTCAGTCGCTTGCTCATCCTGTGAGCGAGTTTTTGGGTACTATTACCATTGCGATCGTTCTGGTTTTTGGAGGAGTGCTGATTTTGTCGGGCGATTCGTCAATAAGTGCAGCGGATTTCATATATTATATGCTGGTATTTTACAGCATTATAAATCCGGCCAAGGAACTGGTGAAAGGATCGTATGCGATTCAGCGCGGTCTTGCTGCCATGGAGCGTGTGGATCGTATTCTTAATACCTCCAATCCTATTGCGGATCCTGTCAGTCCGAAAAAGATAGAAAATTATAAAGGGGAAGTTGATTTCAACAATGTGACGTTTACCTACGATGGCGGTAGCACGCAGGTGATAAAAGGTGTGTCGTTGCACATTCCCTCAGGCGCGACTGTGGCCCTTGTCGGTCAGAGCGGATCGGGAAAGACGACGATGGCCGATCTGCTGCCACGTTTTTATGATGTGGAATCAGGTTCGATAACCATTGACGGAGTGGATGTGCGTGACATGAAGGTGGCGGATCTCCGTGGTCTGATGGGCAATGTGAATCAGGACGCAATATTGTTTAACGATACATTTTACAATAATATAACATTCGGTGTTGAGTCTGCTACTCAGGAGATGGTGGAAAATGCCGCCAGAATTGCCAATGCCCATGATTTTATAATGGCGACCGAGGAAGGGTATGACACTCCGATAGGCGATCGTGGATGCCGTCTGTCAGGCGGTCAGCGGCAGCGTATATCAATAGCCCGTGCTGTGTTGAAGAATCCGGCGATTCTGATTTTGGATGAAGCGACATCCGCTCTGGACACGCAGAGCGAGCGTCTGGTGCAGGAAGCTCTCGACCGGTTAATGGAGAACCGTACCACTTTGGTGATAGCCCACCGGCTGTCTACGATTAAGAATGCTGATCTGATTGCCGTGATGCATGAAGGCCGGATTGTGGAATCCGGCACTCATGATGAACTGATGGTAATGAAAGGATATTACAACCGTCTGGTGGATATGCAGAAGTTCTGAGTTGTGAGTGATCAGACGGAGTATCGGTAAGAGTCGTAGCACACGGCCCGAGCTCCGAATCCTTCTTTCTGATATATGAGGGAGTGGTTGAGAAGTCGGCCGCCCTGTTCGGTGGATATGCCGAAATCGAAATAGTCTTGGAATGAAAATTCGTTGTTGATCAAATAGTCGAACAGGAGATCGAGCGCTCCGCAGGATTTTCCGTCGTGTGATGCGGATATGTATTGCGCATGAGCTACTTTTGGGGTGACATACATTACCACGCCGGCAAGGCATGCAGAGTCAAGACGGGCTTCAAACAGTCTGATATTGTCTGGAAATCTGTTGCGCAGTAAGGTGATCTCGGCCAGGGTGTGCACGGGAACGGTGCCGTGGCGTTCCATCAGGTTTGCCGACAGAATGGGCCAGAAGTCATCGAATGATGTGTTTTCTGAAATTGTAACTCCGGCCTTTGTGGCTTTTCGGATGCCGCTGCGGCGTATGTCGAAAAAGCGAAGGCGGTGGGAGCTGTCGATAACGGAGGATACGGCACGGGTTTCCAGCGAGGCTCCGCATTGAGAGAACAGCGCGTACAGATCTTCTTCACTCGGGCATTGATGATAGATGTGTGGCACCGGTTTGTAGATCACTTCTTTTATACCGGAGTCCTTAAGATGGCGGTTGAGCGCTGAAAACGTATCTGCCACGTCGGCCATGGTGGCACGCGGGGAGGTGAGCAAACCGCCGTATGTAAGTCCGGAGTGAGAGTGAAAGGTATTGCCGGAACAGTTGCCCGGGATCACACCTATAAGACGGGTGCCTTTGTAGGCCATCAGGGACATGTCGTTGAACCTGTCGGAATGGTAGTCCATGTAGCCGCGGCAGTGAAGAAATGTGGCATTGCGGGCCGATGTGGCGATGAATTCATCCCATCGGTCTTTGTCGGTCGATGCTTCGTATCTTCGTATGTCGATGCTCATTCGTCGTTATATGGTCTCCACGGCGTCTGCAAGCCGTTTCAGGGCAGTCTGCAGGACATGTTGCGGTGTGCCCAGATTCATGCGCATGAAGCCTGTACCCTCTGTGCCGAACATTGTGCCGTCGTTGAGTAGCAGTTTCGCTTTTTTTACGAAAAGGTCGTTGAGTTGTGCTTGTGTCAGACCAAGCCCTCGGCAGTCGAGCCAGGACAGGAAAGATGCTTGCGGGCGCAGAGGTTTTATGGATGGTATATGGTTTGCGCAATAGTTTTCGGTGAACAGGATATTCTTCTCTATCTCTCGCAGCATAGTCTGTCGCCATTCGGCTCCGTGGGTGAATGCGGCGATGGTGGCTATAGGCGCGAATATGTCCGGTGACGCCAGTTCGTTGACATCAAGCCAATGGAAGAATGGTTCGCGCAGTTTTGCCGACGGAATTATTGTGTACGAGCTGACCATTCCTGCCATGTTGAACGTTTTGCTTGGAGCTCCGAACGTTATGCTGCACTCGGCGGCTTTTGGGCTAACGGATGCAAAGGGGATATGGGTGTTGCCCCACAGGGCCATGTCGGAATGAATTTCGTCGGAGATGACAATGATACTGTGTTTGTGGCAGAACTCGGCCAGTCTGACAAGGGTCGCACGGTCCCAGATAATGCCACCTGGATTGTGGGGATTGCACAGGATCAGCAAGCGGCATTTGTTGTCTGTGATTTGCTCAAGATTGTCGAAATCCATGGAGTATGAGCCGTCTGGATTCTCAAGCAGAGGGTTGCATACGACTTCTCTGTTGTTGCCTTCCGGCACAAGCCGGAAAGGATGGTAGACAGGCGGTTGGATAATGACTTTTTCATCTTTTCCGACGAAGTGGTTGATTACCAGTCCGATTCCTTTGACTATGCCGGGTATGAAATGAAACCATTCTGTCTGAGTGTGCCATCCGTGCAGATTTTCGATCCATCTGCTGACGGTTGGCCAGAGTTCTGCAGGGAGATCCGTGTAGCCAAGTATTGGGTGCTGGAGCCTGTGTTGTAAGGCTTCTGAAATAAAGTGGGGTGTGGGATAGTCCATATCCGCGATCCACAATGGTATGAGGTTGGGATCATTTGTTCCTTCACACATGGCCGGTATTCGTGCATATTTTATAGCACCGGAGTTGCGCCGGTCAATGACGGTATTGAAGTCGTAGGTCTGACAATCGTTTGACATGGTATGGGCGTTATGGTTTATCTGACGCAAATGTACGAAAAGAAAAATGATATTGCAAAAAAAATAAAGACACGCCGTCATCGGCTTGTAGTCGGTGATGGCGTGTATATGGTCGGATCAAAATTCGGAATCCGTTCTTACGGATCAGATGCCAAGATCAGATTTGATGGCATTAACCTTGATCTTGGACTCTGCTTCTGCTTTTTCGTAGTCGGCGGCGGATTCCATAACAGCTTTAGCTTCAATATAGAATTTGATTTTCGGTTCTGTTCCGGAGGGGCGTATGCTCACTTTCGAGCCGTCGGCTGTGAAATACTGGAGAACATTGCTTGTCGTGGGCATGTCCATTTTGGTGATTGTGCCTGATGTAATGTCTTTCATGTTGAGATCGGCATAATCTTTTATCATGGTTACGGGACTTCCTCCGAGGGTTGCAGGAGGGTTGGCACGGAAATTTTTCATCATGGCGGCTATCTCTTCTGCTCCGGTTTTGCCGGGGCGTACCACGGAGATGCCTTCTTCGCGTGAGAAACCGTTGGCCATATAGATGTCGGCGAGCATCTGGCCGAAATCCATGCCTTTTTCTTTGGCCCATGCGCAGGCTTCGGCCATCAGAGAGATGGCGCTGACTGCATCTTTGTCTCGGCAGAATGTCTCGGCAAGGAAGCCGTAGCTTTCTTCGCCACCACCGAGGTAGCGGGAGGTTTCTTCGTTATCGCGGATCACAGCGGCAATCCATTTGAATCCGGTGTAGCAGTCATACATCTTGATGCCGGCGCGTTCGGCTATGGATTTGATGGTCTCGGTGGTGACAATGGTCTTGACAATGTATTCGTTGCCATTGAGTTTGCCGAGTTCTTTGTTGCGGGTGATGATATAGTTCAACAGGATCATCACGATCTGGTTGCCGTTGATGAGCACGTATTCACCTTTTGCATTGCGCATGACGCAACCTATGCGGTCTGCATCAGGATCAGATGCCATGACAATGTCGGCATTTGTCTCTTTTGCTTTTGCAATAGCCATTGCCATTGCCGAGGGAACTTCAGGGTTGGGGGATTCTACAGTTGGGAAGTCGCCGGAGGGAACGTCTTGTTCCGGTACGTGGATGATATTGGTGAATCCGTAGTTTCTGAGAGATTCAGGAATGAGGTTTACTCCTGTGCCATGGATGGGGGTATAGACGATTTTTAGGTCGCTGTATTTCTTTACAAGGTCAGGGCTTAACTGAAGGCCTTTGATCGCGTCGAGAAATTTGCGGTCAATGTCTGCGCCGATTATCTGGATGCGGCTTTTGTCTCCTCCGAATTTAATGTCGGCGGGTGTTATGGACGCTACGCGGTTTACGATGTTGACATCGTGGGGGGCTATGATCTGGGCGCCATCGCTCCAATAGGCTTTATAGCCGTTGTATTCTTTGGGGTTATGGCTTGCTGTGATGTTGACGCCGCTCTGGCAGCCAAGTTCGCGTATGGCAAATGACAGTTCCGGGGTGGGGCGGAAGGAATCGAAGAGATAGACTTTAATGCCGTTTGCAGAGAATACGTCAGCTACGATTTCTGCAAATTCACGGGAGTTGTTACGAACATCATGACCGACTACTACGCTGATTTCAGGCAGTTCGCTAAACGCTTCCTTGAGGTAGTTGGCAAGGCCTTGTGTAGCGGCTCCTACCGTGTAACGGTTCATACGGTTGGTGCCCGAACCCATGATACCGCGCAGTCCCCCGGTGCCGAATTCGAGATCTTTATAGAATGATTCTATGAGTTCCGTAGTATCTTCTGCGTCGAGCATTCGTTTTACGTCCGCTCTTGTAATAGAGTCGTAGCTGTCGCCGAGCCATTCGTTGGCTTTGGCGCGTACGCTTGCTAGTAATTCCTGATTTTTGTCCATGCTTGATTTATGGTTATAGTTTAATTGTTATTTGCGCAAAGTTATGCAATATTGCTGAAATAAGCAATAGCGTCTGGGGCATTCACATCTGTATCGCCGATGGAGATTGCTTCGGTGAGCCATAGGATTAGCAGAATAATCAGGATGAGCGCTCCGATGATAAGCCAAAGTTTGGAAGTGTTGTTGTTTTTCATCGTTATGGATGTATTTTTCAGTTTGATCTTAGACATGATAACGTCATCTGAGCTGATTTGGTTTTGGCAGCCGCATAAAAAAGATCCGGTGGCGATTTTTTTAATCGCCACCGGATGTGTGGATTCAGAAATTATTCTGAGTATCAGTCGTTGGAGCCTGCAGACAGTTTTTCTTTCAGTGCTGCAAGAGCTTCAAGGTCTCCGAGAGTTGTTTTCTCGGGCGCGGGCAGCGAAACGCTTTCTTCCTGACGGCGTGAGTTGCCGGCGGTAGCGCGTTTTGCTTTGCGCTCAGCGTTGCGTTCAGCCTTTGTTTCATCTTCGTGGATGCGGCTGTGGGACAGGATGATGCGCTTGCTGTCTTTGTTGAATTCGATAACCTTGAAGTCAAGAGTTTCGTTTACTTTGACCTGGCTGCCATCTTCTTTCACAAGGTGCTTGGGGGTAGCAAAGCCTTCAACGCCTTCTGCAAGGGCCACTACAGCGCCTTTGTCCATGAGCTCGGTGATGGTGCCCTGGTGTACGGTACCTACGGCAAACTGTCCTTCGAAGGCATCCCAAGGATTGTCTTCGAGCTGTTTGTGGCCCAGAGACAGACGGCGGTTGTCCTTGTCGATTTCCAGAACCTGGACTTCGATGGCATTGCCGATCTGGGTGAATTCGCTGGGGTGCTTGATCTTTTTGGTCCAAGAGAGATCGGAGATGTGGATCAGACCGTCAACACCTTCTTCCAGTTCAACGAATACGCCGAAGTTGGTGAAGTTGCGGACTTTGGCAGTGTGGCGGCTGCCCACGGGGTAGCGTACTTCGATGTCTGCCCAAGGATCCTGTTTGAGCTGCTTGAGACCAAGGCTCATCTTGCGGTCTTCGCGGTCGAGGGTAAGGATAACAGCGTCGATTTCGTCGCCAACCTTCAGGAAGTCCTGAGCGGAGCGGAGGTGTTGGCTCCAGCTCATTTCGCTTACGTGGATGAGACCTTCAACGCCATGGGCCACTTCAACAAATGCGCCGTAGTCGGCCATGACAACAACTTTGCCGTGTACTTTGTCGCCAACTTTGAGGTCTGCGTCAAGAGCGTCCCAAGGATGGGGCTGGAGCTGTTTGAGACCGAGAGCAATGCGCTTTTTCTCGTCATCGAAGTCGAGAATAACGACGTTGAGCTGCTGGTAGGGCTCGACAACTTCGCTGGGGTGGCTTACGCGTCCCCATGAGAGGTCGGTGATGTGGATCAGGCCGTCAACGCCACCCAAGTCGATGAATACGCCGTAGGGAGTGATGTTCTTGACAACGCCTTCCAGTACCTGGCCTTTTTCAAGTTTGGCGATGATTTCGCGTTTCTGTTGCTCGAGTTCAGCCTCGATAAGGATTTTGTGGCTGACAACAACATTTTTGTATTCCTGATTGATTTTAACGACCTTGAATTCCATGGTCTTGCCCACGAAGATATCATAGTCGCGGATGGGCTTGACGTCGATCTGTGATCCGGGAAGGAAGGCTTCCAGTCCGAATACGTCAACGATCATGCCGCCTTTGGTACGGCACTTGATATAGCCTTTGATGATTTCATCATTTTCCAGTGCCTGATTTACACGATCCCATGCGCGGGCTGCACGAGCCTTGCGGTGGGACAGGATCAGCTGGCCTTTTTTGTCTTCCTGATTTTCGATGAAGACTTCTACAGTGTCGCCGATTTTAACATCGGGATTGTAGCGGAATTCGCTGACGGGAATAATGCCGTCGCTCTTGTAGCCGATGTTAACCACTGCTTCACGCTTGTTGAGCGCGATAATGGTACCTTCGATTACTTCTTGTGACTTTACCTGGCCGAGAGACTCGTCATAGGTTTTAGTCAGCTCCTCGCGTGATTTTGCACCATGAGATTCCCCTTTTTCAAAGGCTTCCCAGTCGAAATCAGCGACGGGAGAGTTGTTTAAATTGTTTGACATTTAGTTAATTGGTTAATAATAAAATGGTTAATTAAAATCGGTTATGAGTGATATCTCATAAATCCAATGCAAAGATACGATTATTTTTGCGCATAGCAAAATAGTTTGAAAAAATACACATTATTATATATAGAGGGCGGTTTGTCTTGTTGAAATTGCAATGAGGGAAATTTTGGGAGGATATAAGCGCAGGTTCTATTGTTATGTGCTGATTTTCGACGATGGTTGATCGTAGATTCAGTATGTTTTTTCGAATTATTTTTGGTGGCGTTTG
>BLLX01000046.1 GCA_011959405.1 Muribaculaceae bacterium | reverse complement strand
AAGCACATTCAAGACCAATGACAAACAAGAGGAAGTGACGGGCCGAAATCATCAGATACATTCCGAAGAGAGTGAGCAGAAGCAGTCCGAAGAACTCTCCGCGGCGAATCACCTGATGCTCGCTGTTGGCCCATTTGGCAGCCTGAATCAGAACGATCAGAACGCCGACATTGAGAATATTCTTGATTGTGACCATAACAGGACCGGTCACATACATTCCGCCGAAAGCCGACTGCATGCCTCCGTTAAACGAAGGACAGAATCCACCGAGAGTGAAGATGGCGAAAAGCGCGATAGTGAAGCCGGAAAGACCGCGCTGCGCGCGCTTCGGCATAAAGAGATCATAGAGGAAAACCAGAAGGAAAACGACCAGCAGGGCGATTTCCTGTTTCATGGCAAGGAACTGTGAGTAATCCATTGTGGTTTATGCTATTATTGGAGCACCTTGAAAATCTCGGGGCTGAATGTGAAGCGAATAAGGTTTGCGAAGAAGTTGGGGAAGCAACCTATGGCTGCCACACATATTATCAGGGTGACAGTCGATGTACGTTCCCACCATGTAGCGTCTGTGAGCTGCAGGTGATGCTCGTCATGAACCGGACCAAGCAGCAGTTTGCCGACAACGCGAAGAATATATACAGCCGTGATCACGATAGAGCAACAGGCTATGATGGTGAACACACGGTTGAGCAGGTTTGTATTCTCAAACGAGCCTACAAATATAGTCATTTCAGCCACAAATCCGGAAAGACCCGGCAGACCAAGAGACGCAAAACCGGCAATCATATAGCACACGGCCAGGAAAGGCATGATTTTCATCAGGCCGCCCATCTGGCGGATGTCGCGGGTGTGGGTACGGCCGTAGATCATACCGATCAGCGCAAAGAACAGAGCTGTCATCAGACCGTGGGAGAGCATCTGCATGATAGCACCGGTCATCGCGGTGGTGTTGAGCATGAGAATTGCAAACAGCACCAGACCGCAGTGGCTCACCGACGAATATGCGTTGATATATTTGAGGTCGGTCTGCACACATGCAGAGAAAGCTCCGTAGACCACCGATATGCCGGTAAGGATCAGGAATATCCATGCCAGTTCATTGGCAGCGAAAGGCATCAGATAGATCGCCACACGGAAGCATCCGTAGCCGCCGAGCTTCATCAGCACGCCGGCATGCAGCATTGACACAGCCGTAGGAGCGCAGGCATGACCGTCGGGACTCCATGTGTGGAAGGGGAACATTGCGCCAAGGACTCCGAATCCCACAAATGCCATGGGAAACAGGAAGTACTGCCAACTGTGGGGTATGGCGTCGTTGGCCGCGATCTGAAGCAGATTGAACGTGTGAGCCGCGCCGTTGGCATCAGGTCCGGAATGATAGTATATGCCGATAATGCTCAGCATCAGGAATGCAGATCCGCCCATAAGCATCAGGGTGAGCTTCATGGCTGAATATTCCTTGCGTCCCGTACCCCAGATTCCGATAAGGAGATACATGGGGATAAGGGCCACCTCATAGAACATGAACATGGTGAACAGGTCTATGGTGATAAAGAAGCCGAACACACCCACCGACAGCAGAATCAGCCACAGGAAGAATTCCTTGGGAAGCGGATTGATCTTCCATGAGGCAAACGAACCCGTCAGGAGGATTATCGACGAAAGCAGGAGCATGGCAAGCGAGATGCCGTCAACACCAATAGAAAGTTTGGCATTGATGGCCTCAAACCAAGTCCAGTCTCCGCAGTAAAGCATCGGATCGGTAGCTCCGGCGGCACGCAGGCCCAGATAGTCGACAAGCAACCACACGGACAATGCGGTGAGCAGCAGAGAGCCGGTCACGGCCACGGCGCGTATCTGCGCCATGTTGCGCGACAGGTAAACCCCGAGAAGCATCACAACCGGGATTACCACAAAATATATCAGAGGATTTGAGAACATAGCTTATTACTGATTACTTCTTCAAATTTACTATACGATTGGTTAGAGCAGGATGCAGACTGCGGCAGCGGCACCAAGCAGAAGAACTCCCGCCAGATAAACCCATACGTAATACTGCACGTTGCCGGACTGGAGCGGCCTGATCGAAATCGACAGACGCTGTGCCACCCACGCCATTCCGTCCATAGAGCCGTCGATTATGTGGCGGTCAAACCATGCGATGGGCCGACAGATGAGATTGAAGATGATTTTGTGGGTCACGAACATGTAGATCTCATCCCAATAGAATCTGTGATATGCGGCAGTCCAAAGCCCACCGGTGGCAGCGGCCACTTTGTCGGGCAGCGGATTCTCTTTCTTGTACATCACAGTGGCAAGAGCTATGGCGCAGACAGCGATAACAACGCTGGGAATAGCCACGCCCATGTCAAGATGGATGTGATAAGGCTCGCCGTTCCATGTTACAAACTCGCCGAAGGGGATAAAACCGGCCACACAGCTCACCAACGCCAAGAATACCAGCGGCAGGGTCATAACCCAAGGGGCATCGTGGGGGTGATGGTGGTGTGAGGAGTAGTCAGGTTCGTTCCACCAGAAAATACGGTAATAGAGACGGAACATGTAAAATGCTGTCAGAGCGGCCACCATGCTCATCCATGCGCCCCAGAAGAAATGATTCTGATATGCGGCAGTGAGAATCTCGTCCTTGGAGAAGAAACCGGAAAACGGAGGTATGCCTGCAATAGCCAGACAGCCTATCAGGAATGTGATGTGGGTAATGGGCATATACTTGCGCAGACCGCCCATCGCCGTATAGTCATTGGAGTGCACGGCATGGATCAGGGCACCGGCACCAAGGAACAGCAGGGCCTTGAACATGGCGTGGGTGAACATGTGGAACATGCCGGCCATATATCCCATTCCGTCATGGATGTCGGGGCGGGCAACGCCGAGGGCCACCATCATGAACGCTATCTGCGAGATGGTCGAGAATGCAAGCACACGCTTGATGTCGACCTGCGTACATGCCACCACAGCGGCATAGAAAGCGGTTATCGCACCCACCACAGTGATGAATGTCAGTGCGGTGCAATCATCGAGAATATACAGCGGGAACAGGCGGGCCACAAGATACACACCGGCCACGACCATGGTGGCGGCATGAATCAGGGCCGATACGGGAGTGGGACCTTCCATGGCGTCAGGCAGCCATATATGAAGCGGCATCATGGCCGATTTGCCCATACCACCCATGAAGATGAGGATCAACGCAAGGCTGAACAGAGAGCATCCCATGAAAGTGGCTCCCTCAAATGAAGAGAACGCACCGAAAGCGGTAACTTCATTGATCTGGTATGCAAGACCTCCGGCAGCGGGAGCCGATGTAAGGTCGGTGAAATTAAATGTTCCTGTGTAGTAGCTCAGGATCAGGATACCGATAAGGAAGCCGAGATCGGCGAATCGGGTCACGATAAAAGCCTTTTTGGATGCCGCTACAGCGGAATGGCGTGTGTAGTAGAATCCGATCAGCAGGTATGACGATGCGCCCACCAGTTCCCAAAAAATATACATCTGGAATATATTGGTGGCCACCACAAGTCCGAGCATCGAGAAACTGAACAGCTGCAGGAAGGCATAGTAGCGCTGAAAGCCTTTTTCACCTTCCATGTATCCGAGAGAATACAGATGCACACAGAAAGAGATGGTGGTGATCACCACAAGCATCAGAGCCGAAATCGGATCCAGAAGGAAACCGAGACGGATCACGAGTTTATCGTAGAACTGAAGCCAGTCCTGATTGAACACGATGTACTGCAGACGGTCGGCGCCGGCAATGAAGTCGGTGCTTCCGCTGAAGAAATAGGTAAACGCAGTGTAATAGGCAAGCACAAGAGTGGTGCCCATGCCACACACGCCGAGCCAGCCGGCGAACTTGTGGCTCATTTTGGGGCCGAGCAATCCAAGGACCAGAAACATGGTCAGGGGGATTGCGAGTATCAGCAAAGGAATAGTCGGTGCCATAGGGTTATGAAAACTTAGCCTTTGAGTTTGTTAGCGTCGCATACGTCCACGTTTTGCGTGGCGCGGTACAGGTTAATTATTATCGCTATGGCCAATGCCGTCTCTGCGGCAGCGATAGCGATGGCGAAGAGGGTGAAGAACATACCCTCCTGGGCCTGGGGATAGAGATAGCGATTGAACACCACGAAGTTGATGTCGACCGAGTTAAGCATAAGCTCGAGCGAAATCAGGATGGCAATCATATTTTTGCGGGTCAGAAACCCGTAGACACCGCAGCAGAACATTATCAGACTCGGTATCAGAAAGTAGAGCAGTTTGATTTCCATGATTCTTCAGTGATGGTATGATTAACGGCGACGGGCCACTACAACACCTCCGATGATGCAGGCCAGAAGCAGCACGCTGATAGCTTCAAACGGGAGCATATAGCCGCCGCGGGAAGTGGAGAGCATGTCAGTGCCGAGTTGTTTCATTGTGTAGAATTCCATTTCAGGCTTCGCTCCCAAGAAAGAGCAGCAGCGCGACACCAAGGCCCATCCGGCCACTGCAGCGGTGGCTACAGCGGCAATCAAACCTGCGCCACGGCGACGCGACGCAAGTTTTTCGGAATTTTCACCGGGCTTTGAGGTGAGCAGGATTGAAAAAACGAACAGCACCACGATGCCACCGGCATATACAGCTATCTGCACACCTCCGAGAAATTCGTAGTCCATCATGAAATAGATGGCGGCGGTGGCAAACAGTGTGAAAAGCAGGTAAGTCGCGGCACGCAGTATCTTGCGCGTGGTAACTGTCAGGACCGAGAAGATGATAATAGCCAGAGCGACTATCGCAAACATTATTTCCATATATCCTGTGAGAATTATTGATTTTCAACTTTAGGAGTTTCGGACGGAGCTGGAGCAGGCGCCACAGGCTCGGGATCCGGCGCATCAGGCAGGTAATTGAGTTTCTTGACAAGAAGCTCACGGGTAAACACCGCCTGTTCGAAATCATTGGAGAACTCGATGGCCTGGGTGGGACACGATGTGACACACAACTGACAGAACGTGCAGGAGCCAAGATCATAGCGGTAGTCCACCAGTTTCTTTTTCTTTTTCCCGTCAGGAGTATCGACCATCTTGCCTTCTACGGTGATAGTGCCGTTAGGGCAATTACGCTGACACATGCCACAGGCTATGCACTTGTGGCGTCCTTCGGAGTCATACTTAAGTGTGAGAATGGCGCGGAAGCGTTGCGGCACTTTCACCGTGTCGCGGTTTTCCGGATAACGCTCCGTCACTTTGGGGGTCAGAAACTCTTTACCGGTGACCTGCATGCCTTTGATAAGGCTCGACAGTCCGGAACCAAGTTCTGCGAAATAGTTTTTTACACTACCCATAGTGGTGATTAATGTGGTTTATGCTGTTTTTATATTGTTCTCTATAAATTTCGTATGAATCTCTCTCGTTTAGCCGACCTGACCGCCGATAATATCAAGCAGTTCGGCCGTGATGCTCTGTTGTCGGAGTTTATTATACTCGAGCTGAAGCTGGTCAAGCAGTTTCTTGGCATTATCGTTGGCGCTCTGCATAGCCATCACACGGGCAGCCTGCTCGGAAGCGCGGTTTTCACAGAAAATCTCCTGCACCGAACTCATGAGCATCAGCGGTAACACCGACCTGAACACCGACGCCGCATCAGGCTCGAATATATAGAGCTTTGATGCCGCGGCACCGTCGCCTGCCTTGACAAAATTCTGCGGCAACACAGGCAGAAGCTGCTCTGCCCGCAGAGTCTGACGGCTCACACTGCGGTAATTCATATAGACAAAGTCCACACGATCCAGCGTGCCGTCGAGAAAAGAGTCAGACAGACGGGCAACAAACGCTTTCACATCATCAGCTCCTGATTTGGAACTGAGACCGGCTGGAACGTCAACCGTAACGTCGCCTGCGGCCGACAGCCGTGACACCGCCTTCAGCATTTTTGCCCCGACAGGCATGATCACAAAGCGCGACTGACCCGACGTGTCTGCTGCACGCAGGCCGTCGATATGCGCGACAAGATGTTTGAATATATTGGCATTGTAGGCGCCACACAGCCCGTCATCGCTGCCGAGCACAACGATTCCGACGGTTCGTACCTCACGGGCCACCGTGAGCGGCGAGACAAATTCGGCATCGGCGGCAAGAAGATTGCCCATAATGCTCTCCAGCTGGGTGCGGAAAGGCAACAGACGACGTATAGCCATCTCAGCCTTGTGCATTTTGGCCGAAGAGATCATCTTCATGGCCCCGGTAATCTTTTCCGAAGAGCCAACTGAACCGATGCGTCCTTTAAGATCTCGCAATGTTGCCATAAGCCTACGCTTTTATTCTTCGTTTATTGGTTTTTGAACTGTGAAGCGGTCTCTGTAGCCACCGACGTGAGAATGTCAGTCACCTCGTCGGTAAGCTGTCCGGACTTGATCACATCAAGCACGTCGGTCTGATGCGACGCACGCAGCGAACGCAGGAACTGTTCCTGAAACTCACGTATTTTGTCCAAAGGCACGCTTTCAAGCAGTCCTTTTGTTCCGCAATAGATCACAGCAACCTGTTCTTCCACAGGCCAAGGCTGATATTGCGGCTGAATTAGCAGACGCTCGTTTTTACGGCCTTTGTCAATCACCCTGGCTGTCACCGCGTCCATATCGCCGCCGAATTTTGTGAACGACTCCAGTTCACGGAACTGGGCCTGATCGATTTTCAGCGTACCGGCCACTTTTTTCATTGACTTTATCTGGGCATTGCCACCCACACGACTCACGGAAATGCCCACATTGATCGCCGGACGGATACCACGGTTAAACAGGGCTGTCTCCAGAAATATCTGTCCGTCGGTGATGGATATGACGTTGGTGGGAATGTAAGCCGACACGTCGCCTGCCTGCGTTTCGATGATTGGCAACGCGGTCAGCGATCCACCGCCTTTGACCATAGGCTTCAATGCTTCCGGCAGGTCATTCATGCGCGACGCAACCTCCTGATTGTCGATAATGCGTGCAGCACGTTCAAGCAGACGCGAATGCAGGTAAAATATATCGCCCGGATACGCTTCACGACCCGACGGGCGCTTCAGGATCAGAGAGATCTCACGATAGCTGACAGCCTGTTTCGACAGGTCGTCATATACGATAAGGGCGTCGCGGCCAGTGTCGCGGAAATATTCGCCGATAGCAACACCGGCAAACGGCGAGTAATAGCGCATGGCTGCAGAATCGGAAGCAGATGCGGCCACCACGACAGTATAGTCAAGCGCTCCGTTGCGACGGAGAGTCTCCACGGTGGCGGCAATCGACGACGCTTTCTGGCCGATAGCCACATATATGCAATAAACAGGCTTTCCGGCCTTGTAATTGTCACGCTGGTTGATGATGGTGTCTATGGCGATGGCCGTCTTGCCTATCTGACGGTCACCGATGATGAGTTCGCGCTGTCCACGGCCTATGGGCACCATGGAGTCCACAGCCTTGATGCCGGTCTGCAACGGTGTCTTTACAGGCTGACGGTATATAACGCCGGGCGCCTTGCGTTCAAGAGGAAGATTGATAAGCGATCCCTGTATCTCGCCGCGTCCGTCCACAGGCTCGCCAAGCACATTGATGACACGTCCAAGCAATCCTTCACCGACAGGAATAGATGCGATCTCGCCAGTGCGCCGCACTTTCATCCCTTCGGTGACCAGATTTACATTATTGAGCAGAATTACGCCGACATTGCTTTCCTCAAGGTTCAGGGCCACACCTTTCACTCCGTTTTCAAACTCGACGAGTTCATTGGCCCGCACATTGTCGAGACCATATACATGAGCCACGCCGTCGCCCACTTCGAGCACGGAGCCGGTTTCCTCAAAAGCGACCTTGCGGTTCACGCTCTCGAGCTGCTGCTTGAGCACTTGGGATATCTCGCTTGGATTAATCATCAGATCCAGTTTTAATTGCTTAAAAGTTTAAGTCGCAGTTGTTTGAGTTCATTTGCAACAGAAGCGTCAAGCCGCTCGTTGTCAATAGCCACGGTGAATCCGCCGATAAGAGCGGAATCCACCGCTTCGGTATATTCGGCCGACGCTCCATCCGGCAGGTGCTTCCCGACTAAAGCATGAATCCGCTTCATGTCCTGAGAAGATACAGGCGCGGCGGTTGTGACCGCTACCCGGAAAATCCGGTTTTCCTTACGATAGATCGCGATGTAGGCCAGCGCTATCTCACGCAGCATATCCAGCCGCTTGTTCTGACCGAGAAGTTTCAGGAAATCGGCAAACGCGGCATCCTCTGCCTCCTTGCCAGTCTCCCCTCCCACAGCCGCAAGCACAAGCGCTTGCTTGTCGGGATATGCGACAAACGGATTTGCCAGCGCGTCATTAAGCCCCGGCTCCCGCCCGAACGCGGCGGAAAGCCGCCGCATCACCTCATAGAGAGGTCGGTCGCAATGGCGTTCCACCGCATAAAGGTAGAGCGCCTTGGCATATCTGCGTGGGATTAGTCCTTGATCCATTGGCTTGGCATTTGTTTTATTTACCGGTTTCCATCTGATCAAGCAATGAATCCACCAGACGGGCCTGTGCTTTTTCATCGGCCAGCTCCGTACGCACCACTTTCTGTGCTATGTCGAGAGCGAATGCGCTCACTTCATTGCGGAAACTTTGCTGAGCTTCCTTACGGGCCTGCTCGATAGCCACACGAGCGGAATCCATTTCCTTTTTGGCCTCGCGGGCCGCTTCTGTGCGGGCTTCCTCAATGATCTGCGATTTCATCCGGTCAGCCTCGCGCAGGATTTCCGCCTGACGCGCACGCGCTTCAGTCTCGAACTTCTCGGCCTGCAGTCGAGCATTGTCCAATTGCTCCTTGGCATTCTGGGCATACAGCACACCTTGATCTATCAATTCGGCACGGCTGTCTATCCCTTTCATGATCGCAGGCCACGCAAACTTCCACATTATCAGAAACAGCGCGACAAAGGACACGAACATCCAGAAGACCAAGCCGAAATCAGGTGTGAACAATTCCATCTATTTGCAGAGGTATTATAAGGTTATTAGCCCAGGAAGAGACAGAGAAGCGCCACGATCACGGCAAACAGAGCCACACCTTCCACAAGAGCGGCGATAACAATCATGTTGCTTCGGATATCGTTGGCCGATTCGGGCTGACGTGCAATAGCCTCCATGGCGGCAGCGCCGATTTTGCCGATACCGAATCCGGCTCCTACAGCCGCGATAGCCGCGCCAAAGCCGGCACCAAGCGTTTTCAGGGCAATGTCAATGAGAATCAATGCTAACATAATGATTGAGTTTTTATAGGGTTAATTAATTTTCTAACGTTTTGATGCCTGCCGTTCCGACCTTATCATGACCATGCTGATGCTCCTCATCATGGCCACGTTCCTGAGCCATCGCGATAAACGTAGTGGAAAGCATGGTGAAGACAAATGCCTGTATAAAGCTCACAAGCACATCAAGCATCAGCATGAATATGCTGAAAAGAAGACTCACCACCGTAGTGGCACCAAGTGCCGCAGATCCAAGATCGGCAAGAATAAAGATTATCAAAGTCAGCACTATCACGATCATGTGGCCGCCCATCATATTGGCGAACAGACGCACTGTCAGCGATGCCGGTTTGGTGAAAACGCCGAATATCTCGATCACCTGCATGATAGGAATCGGGAATTTAAGCCACATGGGCACATCCGGCCAGAATATCTCTTTCCAATAATGCTTGCGGGCAAACAGGTTGGTGGCAAAGAATGTGAACAGAGCCAATACCATGGTCACGGCTATGTTGCCGGTAAGATTAGCCCCGCCGGGAAATATAACGATAAGCCCCAACAGATTCATTACAAAGATGAACATGAACACTGTCAGTAAAAACGGAGCAAACCGACGGGCATCCTGCCCCAGTGTGGGCTTTATAATACCGCGGTATATAAAATCAATGAGTGACTCAACCGCTCCGGTAAACTTGCGCGGCGCCAAGTATCCGTGACGTCTGTGCCAACGGGCCACCGGCCAGCAGCATGCCAGCACGGCCAACACCGATATAAACAGAGCCATGACATTTTTGGTTATGGAAATATCCCACGGACGGTATTCAGATCCGTCGGAAAGGATTTCCACCACTTTTCCCTTATTATCGCCTGAAGCGGGCACAGTCCATGTGTAGCCGCCATCGGAATAGACGGCATGACCGTCGATATGAGCAGAACTGAAGCAATGCCATGAGCCGTCGACGGAACGGACTATCACCGGCAGCGGCATGCGCCGGTGGTGATCAAACGGTATTTCCCAGCCGTAACCATCGCCAAGGTGTTCGAAAATGATCTCCTTGGGGTCAAACTTGCCATCGCCTGAATCCGGACCGGACGCACACGCACGATGCGGAAACGCCGCCGCAAAAACGACAAGCAGTATGGCGGACCATAGTATGGTTCTGACTGATTTCATGCCGGCTTTCTTCAATATATGCATACCGATATCACATCATTTTCCACGTCAACCAGACCACCGCCGATCCCGGCAGTGTGCTCACCGCCATCAGCCGTGGTATAAGCCACGACACCAGCCGTCAAAGTGGAGATCAATGCCGCATGACGCGGCAGCACGGTGAAACTGCCGAGCGCTCCCGGCAATGTGACTGCCTTGACCTCTCCTTGAAACACGATGTCTTCTGTGGATATGATGCGTAGAGTCATTGCGTACCTTATTATTTAACTTCGGCAAGCAGTTTCTTGCCTTTTTCTATAGCTTCGTCGATAGTGCCTACATTCAGGAAGGCCTGTTCGGGATACTGATCCATCTCGCCGCTGAGAATCATCTTGAATCCGCGTATAGTCTCTTTCAAGGGCACCATCACACCGGGAAGTCCGGTGAACTGCTCGGCCACAAAGAAAGGCTGCGAGAGGAAACGCTGCGCACGGCGGGCGCGGGCCACCACCAGTTTGTCATCGTCAGAAAGCTCGTCAACGCCCAGAATAGCGATAATATCCTGAAGTTCGTTGTATTTCTGCAGAAGCTGTTTGACAGCCTGAGCAGTCTGGTAATGGTCCTCTCCGATTATATTCGGATCAAGAATACGCGAGGTGGATTCCAGAGGATCCACAGCCGGATATATGCCGAGCTCGGCAATCTTACGAGAGAGCACCGTTGTGGCGTCAAGGAAGTTGAAAGTAGTGGCTGGAGCCGGGTCTGTCAAGTCGTCTGCAGGCACATAGATCGCCTGAACCGAGGTGATCGAACCGTTTTTAGTCGATGTGATCCGCTCCTGAAGCGTACCCATCTCAGATGCGAGAGTAGGCTGATAGCCCACAGCCGAGGGCATGCGGCCAAGCAGAGCCGACACTTCCGAACCGGCCTGAGTGAAACGGAAAATATTGTCGATAAACAGCAGGATATCCTTGCCGCCGCCATCCTGATCACGGAATTGCTCCGCCACGGTCAGACCGGTCAAAGCTACACGCAGGCGGGCGCCCGGCGGCTCGTTCATCTGTCCGAACACAAGAGCGGCCTGTGACTGTGCCACTTCATCCATGTCGACATCGGCAAGATTCCACTCGCCGCGCTCCATGCCTTCGGCAAACTTCTTGCCGTATTTCATGACGCCGCTCTCGATCATCTCACGCAGCAGGTCATTGCCCTCGCGGGTACGCTCACCCACACCGGTAAACACCGAGAAGCCGTTATGTCCTTTGGCAATGTTGTTGATAAGCTCCATGATGAGCACGGTCTTGCCCACTCCGGCGCCACCAAACAGGCCGATCTTTCCGCCCTTTGAATACGGTTCGAGCAGATCAATGACCTTGATGCCCGTGTGCAGGATCTCAGTCGAAATTGTCAGATCCTCGAATGAGGGAGCCGGCTGGTGGATAGGGCGCAGATTCTCACGGTCAAGTTGCGGAAGATTGTCAATGGCCTCTCCCACTACGTTGAGCAGACGTCCCTTCACCTGATCGCCAGTGGGCACTGCAATGGGACGCTCAAGATTGTCCACACGCATGCCGCGCTGAAGACCGTCGGTGCTCTCCATGGCCACACAGCGCACGGTCTCCTCACCGATATGCTGCTCCACTTCAAGGATGAGCATCGAACCGTCCGGGCGGTCGATCTTCAAGGCCGTGTAGATAGGAGGGAGCTGATTTGCATCTCCTTCGAAAGCCACATCGACCACGGGGCCGATAACCTGGGCAACTTTTCCGTATTTATCGCTCATGTTTTATTAAAAATGAAGGCCGAAGGTGATGATAAGAACCATCAGCACGAGATTGAACAGATTGATGGGAAGCAGATATTTCCACTCAAAGGCGAGGAGCTGGTCAATACGCAGACGGGGGAATGTCCACTTGAACCATATCATCACAAAAGTAACCGCCACGGCTTTCATCAGAAACCAGAGCACGGACGGAATATAGTCCATGACACCGTTGAAGGCATCCCAGCCGGGAATATGGAAAGGCATCCAGCCGCCAAAGAAAAGCAGCGCGGCCACACCGCCGATAATAAACAGGTTGAGATATTCGGCAAGGTAGAAGAAACCGAAATGGATACCGGAGTATTCCGTATGGTAGCCTGCTGTGAGCTCGCTTTCTGCTTCAGGAAGGTCAAACGGACCGCGGTTAGTCTCGGCCGTACCTGCCACGATATATACCAGAAATGCGATGATGGCAGGAATGTGACCGCTGAATATAAACCAGCAGTTTTCCTGCTGCGCCACAATGCCGCTCACGCTCATGGTGCCGGCAAAGCAGACCATGGTAAGCACGCTAAGGCCTATCGACAGTTCGTAGCTCACCATCTGTGCGCCTGAACGCAACGCGCCGATAAGGGTGAATTTATTGTTACTCGACCATCCGGCAAGCAGAATGCCAAGCACGCCTATCGACGACACGGCAAGAAGGAAGAATATGCCGATATTAAAGTCGATAACCTGAAGACCGTTGCCCCATGGCAGCACGGCAAAACCGAGCATGGACGCGATGATCACCAGAAACGGAGCCAGTCCGAACAGGAACTTATCCGTATTGTTCAAGGAGATAAGCTCCTTGATAAGAATCTTGAACATATCGGCAAATGCCTGAAGCAAGCCGAAAGGCCCCACACGGTTCGGGCCGAGACGGCATTGGAAAGCCGCGCAGACCTTACGTTCGAAATAGATATAGAAGAGCGCGAGCAGTGCATATGCCAGAAGCAGACACACGCCGATAAGCACACATTCTGTAATGACCGTCAGCCAGTCCGGAAAATTGAGAGTTCCGCGGAGCAGGTTGTCAATCCAGTGAGTTATGATTGATAAGTCTTGCATAATCTGTGAAGAAATGGATGAATGGATATTAACTTAACGGTCAATGTCAGGCACCACATAATCAAGAGAGCCGCCGATAGTGATAAGGTCGGCTATCTTTTCTCCGCGTGTCAGATGGTCTATGGCGCCGGCCAGACAGAATCCGGGAGAATTAAACTTCATGCGGAGCGGCTGATTTGTTCCTGTGCTTTCAATGTACACGCCGAAAGCTCCTCGGCAAGCTTCAACCTGCTGGAACCAGTGTCCGGCTGGCAACTTGATGATCTTGGGCACTTTGGCACAACAATCGCCTTCAGGAATCCTGTCGACAAGCTGCGACAAGATTTTGCAGCTCTGTTCAATTTCACTTATACGAGCCTTGAAACGGGCCATTGAGTCACCTTCCGTGCGCACCACTTCCTCGAAATCAAGTTCAGAATAGATGCCGTAGGGATGTGTCTTGCGCACATCACAAGACCAACCCGATGCACGGCCGGAAGGTCCGGTGCAGTTATAGCTTATGGCGTCTTCCTTGCTCAGCACACCCACTCCGTCCATACGGTTGTGGGCAATGACATTGCCGGTAAACACCTTATTGTATTCCTTGATAGCCTTGGGCATGATCTCAAGCAACTTCTTTACGTCGGCCACGAAATTCTGGTCGAGATCGACAATCACACCGCCGATGCAGTTGTAGTTGAAAGTCATGCGGGCTCCGCAGGTGCGCTCGAGAATGTCAAGAATGGTCTCACGCTCACGCAACGGATAGAACAACATGGTCGTAGCGCCAAGGTCCATGCAGAATGTGCCGATAGCCAACAGGTGGGAGCTTATGCGCATAAGCTCATCCATCATCACACGGATGACCTGTGCGCGACGCGGCACCTCTATGTTCATGGCCTTCTCGATACACAGACACAGTGCATGGCGGTTGATCATAGCGCTCAAATAGTCCAGACGGTCTGTGAAATGCAGAGTCTGGGGATATCCGAGTCCTTCGCAAAGTTTCTCGATACCGCGGTGGATATAGCCGAGATACAGATCTATTTTTTTGATGGTCTCACCCTCTACTGCCGTGCGCAGGCGAAGCACACCGTGCGTGGCGGGATGCTGTGGGCCGATGTTGACAACAAAATCCTCAGGAGAGAAAATCACAGTGTTCTTCTTCTCGATCTTGCCGTCAGGTCCTTCCACGTATGTGCAGGAAGTATCCTCCACCGATTCGTGGTCCAGACGCACGGGGTTGATTTCAGGATTTGCGTCGTAGTCCTTGCGGAAAGGAAATCCCACCCAGTCGTTACGCAGGAAGAGACGGCGCATATCCGGATGGTTTATAAATTTAATACCGTAGAAGTCATATACTTCGCGTTCATAGATACCGGCCACTGCATACAGGTCGGTCAATGAATGCAGCATCGGGTCCTTGCGGTTGTCCGTAGTGACTTTTGCCGATATGATCTCATTTGTGGCGGTATTGGTCAGATAGTAGACCACTCCCAACAACTCACCCCAGTCCATGCCTATCAGGGCGGTGAGGTTGTCAAAGCCAAGCTCCTGTTTGAGCACGGCTGCCAGGGAGTGCCATTTGGCGTCGGGAACGTTGAGCTCAAGCGTTTCGCCCTGAACGATTTCCACCTCAGGGAAAAGCCTGGCCACGGTATCCTGAATATTTGCCATATTCTTAGCTATATTATTTTGTATGATAACGACTTGGTTTCTATTTTTTCCGAAAAGACCGGCGGAATCAGTCGGTCATTTTGTCCAGCGGATGATTTTTCAGAAATTCCGCCTGCTTTTCCTGACGGTTGACACCTCCGAAGAAGCGTTCTACCTTAATCTTGCGCGAAAGCTGCATGATTGCATAGATCATGGCTTCCGGACGGGGAGGACAGCCGGGACAATATACGTCGACCGGAATTATCTCGCCCACACCTTTCACCACATGATAGGAATTTTTGAACGGTCCGCCCGAGATGGCGCAACCACCGGTAGCAATCACGTACTTAGGTTCTGCAAGCTGATCATAAAGACGGCGTACAACAGGCGCCATACGGTGCACAATCGTGCCGGCAACCATCATAAAGTCGGCCTGACGGGGAGACGAACGGGCCACCTCCCATCCGAAACGGGCCATGTCATAGCGTGCCGCGCCGAGCGATATGAACTCAATGCCGCAGCAGCTGGTGGCAAAGGTGAGAGGCCACAGTGAATTGGAGCGGCCCCAGTTTATCAGTTTGTCAAATGAACCGACAATGACATTTACGCCATTCGACTTCAGCTCATTGACCAGATTTTCAATGTATTCATTGTCTTTCCATGCTTCATAAGGCATGGACTTGGTTGTCACTTCCATTGTAAAGCTCCTTTCCGCCAGGCATACACAAGTCCCAGCACCAAAATTGAGAAGAACACCGCGATGCACACAAGACCTTCCGCACCGAGCTCACGCACACGCACAGCCCACGGGAAGAGAAACACGCATTCCACGTCGAACATAAGGAACAGTATGGCATACAAATAATAGCCCACTTTAAACTGAGCCATAGATTCGCCTCGTGTGGGAATGCCACACTCATAGGCCTCGCCTTTCTGTAGATTGTAGGACCGGGGAGAAATCAGCCCGGCGATCCAAAGAGCCAAGGCCACCAGAGCGAAACCTGTAAGTGCCGCAGTGACAGCCAATACGCCATTAGAAATGGATAATGTTATCATAAATCAAATAGTCAGAAAAGGGTATTGAACCTTCTTTACGCTGCAAAAGTAATCAAAAAAAACCAAACTTCAGTCCTCGCAGGTCAACAAATTTTAAATTTTATCACGGCTCTTTCATTTAAGATTTCGT
>BLLX01000045.1 GCA_011959405.1 Muribaculaceae bacterium | reverse complement strand
GGTCGGCACGGAGTATCTCCCACGAGCTGCGCAGGTGGTGTGTAAGGGCGTCCAGTTCCTGAAGGTCTTTCCGTTGTTCCGCATCCCTGACCGACCGCATTTCCTTTTCGGTTTCCGCTATCAGTTTCTCCAGCATGACGGCTTCATTGCCATAGGACAGCAGGGAGGTGAAATCCGGCTTTTCATTCCGGTTGCCGTTTATGGCGCATTTGTCTGAAACCTCTATCAGTTCCGATATGGAAAATGGTTTTGGCAGGCAATCGGCAAATCCACGTTCCATAAGTTCCTCCTTGCTGCAACTGCCCGAAGCGGTTGTCACCACTACCGGGATAGTCTTTGAATTACCAACGTTGGAAGTGCGTAACAGTTCCAACAGCTCGAAGCCGTTGATTTCCGGCATGTTCAGGTCGGTAAGCAACAGGGCGTATTCCTTTTTCCGTATCAATTCCATCAGCTCCGATACATTAGTGCAGATGTCACAGTGTACTCCTTCTTGGACATACATTTCTTTCAGCATCAGTAGTAACACCTCGTCATTGTCGATGGCGATGACATCATGGAATGTTCGGTCATGATGAATCCGTGTCTGATTTATCCTTTCCGGCAGTTCCCCGGCTGTCTGCATGGGTATTTCCACTGTGAAACGGTTACCTTTGCCTTTCTCGCTCTCCAGCCGTATCGTGCCGCCGAGCATTGACACGATACGCTGAACGATGGACAGTCCCAGTCCGAAGCCGTCTTTTGCGGCAGCGTTTGCCAGACGTTCAAACGCAACGAACACGCGTTGCTGTTCCTCGTTGGTCATTCCTGTGCCCGTATCTTCGACGATAATTTTCAGAATACCGTTATCGTAGTCCGTTCTCAGGGAAACGCCACCGTTCTCCGTGAACTTGATGGCGTTGGACAGCAGGTTGTTGCCGATTTGCAGGATACGTTCCTTATCGGTCAAGACAATAGTATCCTTTTGATTCGTTATGGTAAGAGCCAGCCCCTTGTGCATGGCGATTGGCGTAAACTCCGTTTCAAGAATGTGCGTGATTGCCGAAATCCGGCAAGGAGAGAAATTCGGCTGCTCCTTGCCATTGTCCAGCCGGAAGAAACTCAGCAGGGTGTTGAGCATTTCACGCATACGGTCGGAGGATTGCCGGATATTACGGACATATTGCTCTTTTTTATCCGCATCATTCCCTTTTTCCATCAACGCGGTATAACCGATTATTGCGGTTAAAGGTGTGCGCAGTTCATGGGTGATGGTATGCACAGCTTTCTTGCGAGAATTTATCAGAGCCTCGTTTTGCTCTACCGACTGTTGCAACTGTCCTATTAAATCAGTCGTTTTCTGTTTGTACCGTTTGATTCGGTTGGCATTACGGTGTATGATGATATATGAGATTACCAGCAGAAGGAGGACGAATCCTGTCAGGCTACCTATCTGCATAAACGACTGTTCCCCCATGGCGGTTATCTCGGCTTCCCGTTTTTGCAGATCGGCTTGCACCTTTTTATCCATCTGGTGTATAAATTCGTGCAGTTGCCGATTAAGTTCCGCATTTCGTACCGCAAGGAAGGCTGTCGGTATATTCCGACAGACGGCGGCTTTGCGCCCGTTGCTCGGCTATCATGTCCCGGTCGAGGGAACGGAGCATTGTTGTGGTCACGGTTGGCTTTGGCTTTTCTTTCTTGCCGAATATGCCGAGAAATCCTTTCCGCTTCGGTTTTTGCGGCTGTTCCTGCACACTTTTCTGTACGATTATGGGTACTTGACGAGTGATCTTATCGTTGATGGCTTGTTGCTGTTCAAGTACCTGCACGATTTGACGCATATGTCGTTCCTTATCTTCGAGAAGATGGCGTACACTGTCTATGCGCTCTGCCGGATAGGTAGCTTTGAAACGGCATAGCATACTGTCGATTGCCATACGCCGGATATGGTAATGTTCCAAATCTGCATCTTTCCACTCCAATACTGTCTCGCCCGATAAAGATAGCTCAATAAGAAAAACAAATATTTTGTGCGATTCTTGGCGAAAAGTATCTATATGACGATTTTGAACTTCCAATTTCTCTAAATCGCACCATTCTTTATACCAAATATACATTATGCCGATAACCAATAATGCCATCAGCAAATATCCGAGCGAAATTAGATTCTTGATAGATTTCATACTGCCTGTAATTTATCCCAACGTCCATCTTTCAGATAAGGCAAAAACTCCCGTATCTTATCTACCGACCAGTTCCACCATTTCAAAGTCTGCATCTGTTCTGTTATATCAGGACTGAACCGCTTTCGTATCTCTTTGGCAGGGATACCACCCACAATGGTATAGGGCGGAACATCTTTCGTCACAACCGCCCTTGTACCAACAATAGCACCGTCACCGATATGGACACCAGCCATAATAACGGCTTCATAGCCTATCCATACGTCATTGCCTATCACGATGTCGCCTTTGTTGTCCCAAGCAGAAGCTACATTTGCCTTATCCAATTCCCAATCTTCATAGAACAGCGGAAACGTGTAAGTCGATAGTGATTCCAGGGTATGGTTGGCGCAGTTGAACAGAAATTTTGCTCCGCAAGCAATAGAACAGAACTTTCCAATTATCAGCCGTTCATGGTTAATGGGATAATGATACAATACGTTGTTTTGCTCAAACAGACACGGGTCTGAAACAAAATCATTGTAAATGGTATAGTCGCCTATTTCGATATACGGGTCTTTTACGACAGCATTCAAATAAACGGTTTGCGTGTCACCTTTACGGGGATATATCTTGTTCATCATAAATTTCAGTTCTTAGTATTGTTTATATTTAAGATAAATGACGGATTGTGTACCAAGCAGCATTACATATAAGTATTCCACTGCCCAATATGCCGCTAACGGGACATTACAATAACCTAATCCCCATAAGCAGAACAGATAAGCAATAGTTGTTGTCACCTGAAAAATGAATACCGTCCGTGTCGCTCCCGTTCCTGTTGTGGCATTCAGATAGACGTAACCGGGTAGTGCAAAGAAGTAATTCAATAGCATGACAAGAAAAGGCAGCCATGCAAGCTGTATGATAGCGGGATTTTCCGTATAAGCCCCTATAATGTGCTGGTGAAAGAACAACGCAAAAGTAATCAGTGGAATGCCTGTCGCATATCCTAAACGGATAATCTTATGGCAAAGCGGAAATACTTTTTTCTTTTCACCTGCTCCAATTAGGTTACTCACCAAAGAACCGGTGACACCTGCCAACGCATTGACGATAACGGAAAACAGTGCGGAAACACTTCTTACAATGTTCGATACTGCCAATTCCTTTTCTCCCAAACGTTCGATAGCCACGAAGAACAGAAACCAAATGGCTACACTTGTAAAGAACTGGAACATACTCCATACCGAGATAGAAAATACCTCTTTCAATATAGTTATATCAATATGCCAGTATAAACCATACGCTTTTTTATCAATGTGCCGAAACATATATGCAGCCAATACAGCCAGCGAACACATCTCGGCAGATGAAGAAGCGATAGCCGCTCCCGATATACCCATATCGAAGCCGAATATCAGGAGCCAGTTCAGCGGAATGTTCACCAGTACGGCTGTGAAAGCCGCCATGTTCAGGGATTTTGTCTGTGTAATGCCTACCAAAAACGAGCGTAAGGCAAGGAACGGGAAAGAGAACAACAATCCCCAAATACGCCAATCCAAATAGCGGATAACCGCATTATAAACATCATCCGAAGTTATCAGATGTTTCAACAGAACGGGAGAAAATATCTTGGATAGCAGACAGAGGAGTACCGCCAGTATCAGCAAGAAAAACAATCCCTGAAAGAACGTTTTTCCCGTTTCTGCATACCACTGTTCTCCGTTTCGGCGGGCAATTATCACTTGCAACCCCAAGCTGAATCCGAAGCCGAGCATATAAATTGCCAAGAACCATATTCCGGCAAGGGCAGATGCGCCCAGTTCCACATCACCCACATGCCCTAAAAACAAAGCATCGGTAATATTTATCAGCTGTTCGATAAGGATGCTCATCATTACAGGAAAAGCGATGAGCCAGATTTTCTTATAGGTATAATTCATTTGTTCAAACCAATATGATACAATACATCCTGCCGCTTTAAGCAGCACGACAATCTTATAGATTTATAATAAGGGATAATGACAAAACAATGACAGGCAAACTTAAAACATAAGCCTGTCTATTGCTGAATAGCAATAATTGGAAGTGCTATTCGTTGAGCGTAGCTATATGCACAACTGCCATTTCATATTGTTGAACAACTATTTATTTTTCTGTTAGTTCTGCAAAGATAGCGTTTTTCCCTGAACTTATATTATCGGATTATCAATTAAATTTTTGCTAACACTTCATATCATCCTCATTCATCCGCTTAACAAGATTATCTATCAGATGATGAAGATATGCCGTCCGGTCTTTTCTCTCTTTCATGGCTATATATGAAGCGTAATAATCCCCTAAATCAATGTGGAATATCGTGCTAAGGAAATTCATCATTTCTTTTATCTCCACGTTGCCATTGTTTATGTCGCCCGAAGATACAAGAGAATATCCCAGTTCGATAAGATATGACTTTTTGCCTGTGAAGCGGAACGGGTATTTGAAACATCTTTGTAGATTATCTTCTATCTGATTATTCGTTACCAGTTTCACCAATCGCTTATTCAGATAAATGCGCAGCATTTCATTGGCGATAATCTTAGCCACTTTATAGTCATATCCGGTTGAGAAATTAGGGTCTTTATCAAACTGTGCGCTATCGGTACATAACCGTAAATCTGCTTTTCCACGAACAAAATAATATTCATCATACACAGTGGAGTGTGAACGGTAATATTGGTAAAAGTCCAAATTACGATTGAAGAAATAAGTCAGATTATCCAGTTCCCGATTGATATAGTTTCTAATCACTTCATCACTACCATTAGGACATTGTGTTTCAATTTTGTATATCTTATAGAAGAATAGCAACCGACCGAGTATTTCCGGTTTCTGTGTCTTGAAAAATAAGATTTCGTCCTCTTTGGTTGGAAATATATAGGTTTGTATTTTAGTTCTCAAATCATTAAGAACCGCCTGTAGTCGATGTACCATTGACAAAGAAGTTTCGATAATATCATAGCCGTAGAGGTCGATTTCGTCAATCTCTATGTCTATTTCCTGTAATATATTACCTATATACCCCTTCATCTTACTTCATAGTGATATGTCGTTTCATGTATGCCTGTGTTTTCGGGCAATAAACCAAACATTTCAAGCACGTAATACAATCATAAACATTTACTATCTCATCCCTTGAAACATTTATGTCCCATCCAACCCCGTTCAATGCTTTTTGTGGGCATACATTCCTGCATATATTACAATTACCACATTGCGAGGACTTGATTTTGTGTTTTAATATTGATAGCGGGGCATTTGTCAGAACAGTACCAATACATTGTGCTGCTCCATATTCAGCCGTGATGAACAGGTTGTTTTTACCGATATAACCAGTGCCGCTAAGTACAGCAATAGTTTTATGTGGTAGAACGGACGTTTTTGTTGCGAAGTCAAATGTATTCTCGGTTATCAAGGCATTGTCGGACTGTGATAATGCTTTGTAACCTTTGCAGACAAGCCACTCAGCCAGTTTGTCCGCTATCAGTCCCACCCGTTTTTCAGTCTGTGCATATTCATCGCTGAGAGTATGCACATAATTGGGACTATCATGCACAGCTTTGATAAAATATGGATTTATGGCAATTCCCATTAATATGGCATACGGAAGTCCCCGGTTTTGTCGTATATCCATCATGGAAATATCCACGAAGTGGACAAAATCAGCATTTTCATTTCTTAGCTGTTGTTCGATTCCCTTATTTAAGCCATTCATTTGTTCTTTCGCACAATAGGAATATAAATATCCGTTCTCAACTCCGAAACAGGGGTCTTTTCGGGAGTATTGAGATAGGTTTCAAATGTGTAAGGTTCCCGTAGCGCATATCCACTTGTCGGCAACCAATCAAGGTATATGTAACGATACACTCTGTTCAACTCGTGATATAACCCCTTGAATTGAAACAGTGCATATTCTCCGGCTTCTATTTCATGAACAGAAAAGCCATTGGGTACGTTAAATGATTCCGGAACGGTTATACCCACCATGAAACGGGTTTGTTCTTCTGAAGAAATTAGCGGACAATCCAATGTAAGGCTTATAAATTTACAGCCACTTGACTGTAAACCGCAATTTTCAGAAAGACGTAGAATCTGTTTCCATAATACTGTAAAATCATGGTTTATATGTTCCGTCCATTCCAGTTTCAAACAGGCAATACGAACAGGCGGAACTTTCTCAATGCAAGGAACAATTTGCACCGGATACATTCCTGCGGGGTTGGCATTGGAATGTAGTTTACGAAATTCCGGTATCGTACACTTAAAATAACTTTTGAATGCCCTTGAAAGTGTATGTTTGTTTTGGTAGTTTATGTGGCATAACAATTCTGTAACACTTATATCGGTTGAAATTAACTTGAAAGCGATATATTCCAATCTTAACCGTTGAATGTAAAGCCCGACATTTTCACCACATACAGCCTTGAAAACACGCCGGAAATGGTATTTGGAAATACCTGCCGTTTGCGATAGGGCATCTAAACTAAGTTCCTCGAACAAATGGCGGTTAATGTATTCTTGTACCCTTACAATCAGCTCATATAACACGTGGGCTGTATTGATTTTTTGTTTCCACCGTTTTATTTCGGGAAGCCGTTTTGACATTACCTCTCTGATTTCCTGCGAAGTATAGGATATGCCTACTTCTTTATAATACTCTTCGGGGAAAAGCCCCCAAAGGTAAATCAGATAGTCCATCGAAAAATCGTAACCCTTGACACCATGCTTCAAACAATAGTCGCAATATTCCGCACTCGTATTTACCCCAAGATTATTGTAGTCAATATCTAAGGGTATTCCGCAGGTTTGGCAATATTGGGTTTCTATGTCTGTTTCCATTGCTGTTTCTATTATTGAGAGCAAAGTTACTCAATCTGTTACGAAATCAGTTACCCTAAATAGTCATTTTTGAAATAAGCTGCAAAATCGTAACCTGTGTATATCATTTATAGCAAACTTACTTATACTGCAAATTGTCAATTGCTCTCTGAATCCCGTCCAAAAAGCGGGAAGCGTGCGCCCCGTCCATTTGCGTGTGGTGGAACTGGAAAGAAACGGTAAGTGTCGTTTTCAGCAGGCGGCGTTTGTATTTGCCCCAAATAAGAAACGGATTATTAAAAATGCCGCTATACATCCCGATAGCACCGTCTATTTCATATTGTGCCAAGGCGGAAGTTCCGATAACCATGCTTTCCGTCAAGTCGTGATTGACGCAACTTTCAGCCACTTGTTTAGTAAGTTGCAGATAGTGTTGGTTAAACAAAGATAAATCATCACAGAAAGGAATATCACACGAACTTACCTCGCCTTTTCTGTTAGCGACAATGGTGTTTACTGCAATGGTATCGTACTGCATCAGTTTACCGCCAACGGGCAGCGTATAAAATTCTTTCACGTCCCTTGCGGCTTTGCCGATGCACCAGCACATCAACATATTAAACTTCATGCCCGATTTCCGGCTGATTTTCACAAGGCGTGACACGTTGAGTGTCTTAAAGAACGTCACCATTGGCATGGGTGCGTTCATCCACATTTCAAAGGCGTATGCCCGGCTGGTTTCTTGGGGATTTACTTCTTTCATACTTAATGCTATTTTCATTTAATGAATCAGGTAGCAAAAGTAGGAGAAGTGTTTGACCCCAGATAGAACAAACGGGACATTTATACGGGATTGGTGAACAAATCAGAATAAGGATTTGCTACTTTCAGCAAAGACATGGGCGTATATCCGCAGAACTTCTTGAAATCCCGGATAAAGTGCGACTGGTCGGCATAACCGCTGGCGTATGCTATTTGTGCCTGATTGATTTCTTTGCCTGCTTGATGTTGCATCTGCGCCAAAGCCTTTTGGAAGCGGACGATACGGGTATATTCTTTAGGATTGATGCCTACAAATGAATGAAACAACCGCTCAAATTGCTTTTTGCTCAGGCAGGCAATGGAAGATAACTCGCTTACAGAGATTTGCGGAGTGATATATATTCGCTGTATGGCGGCATTTATCCTTTCAATTCTGTATGTGGTATCAGCTAAATTATCGGCAATTTGTGACACCAGCCACTTTTCTATATAGCTTATGCAAATAGAATTATTCTCACAGTCGAATATTCGTGTAGCCAGTTCATTCAAACTATTGTTTTCAAAGCTGTAACCGGACACTTCTTGATTATAAAAGAGCGATGTCGGTATGTTCAGAAACATACTCATAGCGTGAGGGTGGAATACAACCACTATCATTTCTGTATTTCCGTCTGCATATAGGTGTGACGAGAAATTAACTTGTCCGCTCACAGTCAGTTTGTCTTGTGTAACATTCAGTTCAGGGATATATAACGGTGCTTGCTTATGGAAGATGATTTGAGGGCAACCGATAGGAAAAGTCAGGGTATTCAAAAACTGGTTACTTTTGAATACCCAATAATATCTCACGTAAGGTTGCAATAGCTTACATGGTCTGTAAAAATCGAATTCCTCTTGAATCATTTTACAAAAGTAGCAATTTTGTGTTAGTTACTAAGTAAAAGAGGTAAATGAAACATAGAAACGACTGCGCATAATGACAAAGTCGTTTCTATGATTTCAATCCTTTCGGCCGATTTCCATCTTTCGCATATAGTTCCGGACGTCCGATGATGATATGCCGGATCCTATGAAATTCTCGGCGTTTCGCGTTATTTCACAGGGCTGTGTACCTACAGTATTTTTTAGGTGTACAATGGAATTTATCCTTTCTGTTGTTCCCACTTGGCATACATCTCCCTTGAAAGTTCCACAATTTCCCGGCTCAGTTTCACAAGTTCGATGGTATGTTTCTCCAACTTGTAGAGCAGCGCCATTGCCTTCTTCTCCGAAAAGTGGATGCGCAACTCTTTAACGACCTGATTGTAGTTCGTACCGATGGCACGGAACTGGGCGTGGAAGTCCGACAGTTTGGTGTAGTAGTCCACCAGCGTCTTGTCCACCTTCAGCACCTTGAACTTCTGTCCGAAGAAGTGCGCCTTCAGAAAAACAGCTTTTGCATACACCTGTGATTCCTCGTACATCGTCAGGAACCTGTTCCATTCCATATCATCGAAGCGCACCATCACACAGTGTGTCTTCGGGTTCAATTTGGGATTTCTCCCGTACTTGCTCTTCTTTTTCATTCTTCTTATTCTTTTAATTTTATGGTTTGTCCATTGTTTAATCTTTGATTAAGGAATCCCGAAATTATCCGACTGTGGAGGATAATTCTGCCCACGGCAGTGAAGGTGTTTTCAGTTACTTAGAATTATTCGGGTAACTGAAAACATAACTTGCTGTGTCTTTGAGGACACAAAAATCCTCCGCCTGTCGGATTGGTTTGTGAGTATAATAACTCATTTGGAATATTAGTCAAACTGGTGGAGTGTATCCACCGATTTGACCGGTTCTACCGCAATCCGCTCAGAGTTTGCGCCACTGCTCGATATCCTCCCGGTAGGTTTCAAGGTGCAGGCGGGCGAGATTCTCGATAAGTCCCGACGCACTCATGCCACGCCCGCCGAGACGGCGGACAATCCCGTCCAGCCGGTCACGCACCTCACCGCTGACGAACACGGGTTTGCGGTCGGTTATCTTGGGTACTCGCAGGTAAGCGGTACGGTACTCGTCCAGCGACAGCCTGCGTTGCTTGCTGCTGACACGCTTCTGCGGCACTGCCACTTCTTCGGGTGTTTCGCCTGACGGTTCATCCGCCGTCGCTGTTTCCGCTTTTTTCGTGACGGTCCTGCTGGGTTGTGCCAGATGTTCCGGGTCCAGCCCGATGTTCCGGTAGAAGTCGTCCATAGACTTCTCACTGCGGGATTCCCTGCGTCCCATTCTTTCCACGATTTCACGAGCCTGCTGCTCACTGATACTTGGTTCTCTTTTCATTGTCATAAAACAGGTTGATTAAGTTATTACTGTGGTCTTGGTCTGTGCCTTGACCGATTGTTGCAAGCAAAGTAAGACGTTTTAGTACAGTCAGTCAACAACTTGGATTCGGTTAGGCAATATTGTGAGACTTTGCTTTATGGTGATAGAGATATTGGTGAGGACTTCACAGATTTGCCGGACGTGAATAATCGGAAGAACAAAGGTGCGATTACAGTCAGGTTTGAATTAAGCCCTTGTTTTTCTCTCTTGCCACATTCCTGATTTCCGGAATTAAGAATATAGCCCCAATCTGTGCCAACCTCTACCAACCTGTGCCACATGCTTCCACTTCCGGGAAATCCATTGCCGGATAACAGATTATGTATTCCTTTGCGGCAAAAGAAACAGTAACAATAAAAAGTATGTATATGGAAATCGTATCAATTGAAAGAAAGACCTTTGAGGCAATGGTCGCCAAGTTCGACCGTTTCGTCAGTCGCATGGATGCCATCTGCCGGCGGCACGAAGAGAAGACAATGGGCGAGTGGATGGACAATCAGGACGTTTGCCGGATGCTCAACATCAGCCCACGCACATTGCAGACGCTTCGGAACAATGGGACGCTGGCTTACTCGCAGATAAACCACAAGACCTACTACCGTCCCGATGACGTGCAGCGTATTGTTTCCGTTGTGGAGGACAGGCGCAAAGAAGCAAAGTTCAAAGGAAGAACTATATAAACTTGATGAAATGAACGAAGTAAACTAACAATACCCACTAAATCCAAAGTAACATGAATGAACTGATTAACAAGGACAGCGAGTGGATAATCCACTTCATGGGCAGTCTCGACCGTCTTTTGGACAGCTTCGAGCATCTGACCGCCTATTACCGCCCGACACTGAACGGAGAGCGTTTCTTCACCGACAAGGAGGTGTCGGCACGGCTGAAAGTGAGCCGCCGGACACTTCAGTATTACCGGAACGAAGGGCGCATAGCCTATATCCAGTTAGGCGGTAAAATCCTCTACCGTGAATCCGACATCGAAAGGATGCTGGCTGACAGCTACCACGCCGCCTATCGGTTGACAGGCACATGATTTTCTTGAAGGAGCGCAGTTTGCCGTCTGCCCTATGATTGCGGAGCAATGGACTTTCGGCAAAAAGAGAAAGGAACGGTTTACGGATGGAGCGTCAAAATCCCGTTTCGTCTGTAAGCCGTTCCTCTCTTCTTTCTTCTGATTTCCCATCAGTCGCTTGTTTCCGTTGCCGGATGCTCTTCAAGCGTATGGCAGGCAGTGACAAGGTTTTCGGGCTGAATACGCTCCGCAGGAGGAAGATTCTGCCCGAAACGGCTCTGCCGCCCGACCTTGCTGCTGCCATCAAGCCATACGCTACCTTTGCATCCGTGTATCGGGAACGAGTGGCTGATGGAATAAGCCTCAACTATACCATCGGTTATTACCTCTGACGCTGGCAACAAACAGTGTAATCGGTGTAGCTTTCTTAATGGTGCTAATTTCATTTATTATAAACCGT
The DNA here is from genome assembly GCA_011959405.1 of Muribaculaceae bacterium. GTDB lineage: Bacteria > Bacteroidota > Bacteroidia > Bacteroidales > Muribaculaceae > UBA3263. The sequence goes on along the minus strand of BLLX01000045.1, from coordinate 5,164 downwards.
CTGAACAAGACACTCTCTTTACTGCATATCCTGAATGCAACGGCTATAATCACTTCAATGTTATAGACATCGTAACTGATGCCATCCGATTGCTTGACATACTTCATCGTGTCAAATTTGTTCAGTTCCTTGTTCTTGTAAATGGTATGAATCGCCTTGCGGACATCGCATGAGAACATCCCGAACAGGTCGGCTATCTCGAATTGTGTCATCCATATAGGTGCTGTCGGCATAATGACTACACCCGTTTCACTGATTGTTATTATTCCTCTGTCCATAATGTACTGAATTGATACTGTTTACTTATTGTTGTCTGTCTTTTCGCCGATAGATTGTATTTTCCTGCGTTCCATCAGCTTGTCCATATCTCTGGAGATTTTATCATCGGTTATCCGTGCATACCCCTGTGTCGTCCGGATATTGGAATGTCCCATCATTTTAGCGATGCTCTCGATAGGTATATCCGATGAAATCAGGAACGTACCGAAGCTATGCCGACTTTGATGATAGGACAAGTTGTCTTCTTTCCCTATGATTACACCCAGCTCATGAATCTCAAACCACAGGGCATCCCGATTGGGAAGCGGGAACACGGGATGTTCATCGTCAGTCGTGTTATACAGCGACAATATCCGCTCCGCTATGGGATGCAGTGGAATGAACGCCTCTATCTTTGTCTTCTTGCGGTTGATGCGGATGTACCGCCTACCATCCGCATTCGTCCCGATATGATGTGGATGCAGGAGCATTATATCCACATACGCCAGTCCGGTCAGGGTCGAAAAGATGAAAGCCCGTCTTGCCAGTTCCATCCGCTTGTCATACATCGGGGTGGAAAGTATCTTCTTGAACTCCTCACGGCTGATATACCTGTGCCTTGCCTCCGGCTTGGTTTCATATTCCATTTCCTCACAAGGGTTCACGCGGATAATCTCCTTATCGACTGCCAGATACAGCAGGCGGTTCAACCAACGCAGGCAATGGTTGGTTTGGGAAGCCCCGAAATTCTTGCATCTCTTCAAAAACGCTTTGTAGGCTTTGCCGAAGTCTTCCGTGACTTCTTCAAGGCCTATGTCTTTCTTGCCCAAAGACATGAGATAATTTGTCAGGTACTTCTGGTAATACATTGAACTCCGATAGGAAGAAGTTGAGTCTATTTCCTCGGAATGTTTCTTCAAACGCTCCTTTTCCCATTCCCCCATTTGCAGGAGGGTCGTCGGATGGATGTTGTTCAAGGTGATATGGTTCTTCAGCATCTCCGCACTGACCACACCTTGCGATTTCAGTATCTCTAAGTAGGCTTCTTCCATCAGGCGCAGGTATTCCCGTAAACGGTTGTTCTCCCTTGCGGACTTTATCTCGTTCTTCCTGCCGTTCCAGTCTTCCGGTCTGCAATAAATTCCGGGACTGATGACGGTCTGTTTGCCGTCAATGGTTATACGACACAATACGGCGGTCGTACCGTCAGCCTTTACCTTGCTGCGGTTGATGTAGGGTAATAATGAAAATGTACTTCGCATATTATTCTTTAAGTGTTAAAGAGTGAGTTTGAAATCTTCGGTCGCTTTAATGAACTTGTCCATGTCCTCAAATAGTTTTTTCGGGCTTACACGGGCATATACCTGAGTGGTGGAGATATCGGAGTGTCCCAACATCCTGCTGATGGTCTCTATCGGAACGCCTGCTTCAAGCGTTATCAACGAGGCAAAGCTATGGCGGGCCTGATGGTAGCACAAGTCATCCTTGATTCCTGACAATGCCGCCAACGCTTTCATGTGCCTTCTGAGATTTGACCAGCGAAGTAAAGGAAACAAGGTTTCCCTGTCCTCACTATGGTACTTATTGATAAGCGCAATAGCTTCGGGCAATAGTTTTACGCTGGCACGGAGTTCGTTCTTCTTTCTGCGGTATTTCAGCCACAAAGCCCCGTCCTTATCCGTATATAAATTGGTATGTGTAATTGAAACGACATCTGCATAAGAGACTCCGGTATAGCATCCGAAGAGAAACATATCCCTTGCCAGCATGTGGGATTTGCGGTAAGCAGGTATTTCCACATCCCGGATTTTCTCAAACGATTCACGGCTTAATGCCCGTGGTGTCGTTTCAGTCTTCTTCGGCAAGGTAAAATGCTGGAAATGGCTCCTGTCGGCATACCCCTTCTTATAAGCCAGACGGCATATCTTCTTCAGGATGGCAAGATGATGGCGGACGGTATCTATCGCATATCCCTTGTTTTCCATAGCGAATGCTTGATAGTCGTGGATGAACTGTTCCGTCAGTTGCCCGAATGACAGGTCCTTGACCTTGTACTGATGCTCGATGAACTCTCCGAGGGTCAGACGCATATAGTGATAGCCGGGATAAGTTCCTTTCGCGCGGTCTATGCCGATACGGGCTTTGAGGTCGTCACAGACAACATCCGTCATTTTCATGAGAGTCATCTGTGTTTCCATGCTGCCTTGAAAATGATTCTTCACATCGGTGGCTTCAAAATCCACTTTACGACTCACAAGGCTGTTGAAAGCGTTGTTCACCGCCAACAGCAGTTTTTCAATCCTGGTATTGGTTTCCACAGCTTCCTTGCTCTTGCCGTTCAGACGGCTTTCACGTGGATTCCACAATTCAGGCGTGCAGGACAGCTTGCATCCGAACTGTGCCATCGTGCGGTTCACGGTGATTCTTCCCATTATCGGGGCTTTACCCGATTTGTCCAGTCCGCTCTTTTTGAGGTAGAGCAACACCTTGAATTTTTCTACTTTCATACGCTTATATTTTTTAGTGCAAAATTACTTGCCGTATAAGCGTTCCTTGATATGCAAAATGCTGTGTATGAGCGCAAACAAAACGGTGAGGGTTTCTTTTCATTGCCTGCCGTTACCTATTCCCGTTTCGGTAACTGCCCGGCTAACGGTTTGGTAACTGAACAACCTCAATATTCCGTTATTATTTGCATTTTCTCCACTTGGCAGAATGCTGAAACAAAGCTCATTTCAAACGGTTTACGTTTTATCCTCACCTGTCCGCTTTTCCTTGCACAGCCTATCACTTTCCACCGTTTTCGAGATACCTTTGCGACATTGCAACTCGCCGCAGGAACCGACATCTACACCGTCAGCAAGATGCTCGACCATGCCAACGTAACTACAACGCAAATCTACGCAAAATTAGTCGATAGCACTAAGCGCGACACCGTGGACCGCATCAAGCTGACATAATAACCTGACTTTACCCCAGAATCGAGCCGGATTGCTCTGCCTCGGTTTTCTTTTATAAAGAAATCGAATGACGGGGTTTATAGAGTTCTGAACGCTTGGTTATATCAGATTAATTTATTATCTTTGTAACATAATATTAGCAGTATTATGGATATAGTAAGTGATAGTGATAATATATTATCTATATTAGATAACTTTACGCTTGATAACCCTGACGACATCATTATGCATGTTGCCGAGAATTTTCGCAAACGTAGAGTTGAGAAAAATATTACCCGACAGCGTATTGCCGAGCTGTCAGGTGTACCGTTATCTACAGTAGCACGCTTTGAGCAGAAAGGTCCTATTGCATTTGAATCGTTGATTAAACTTGCTATGGCACTGGGATATACATCAGAAATAAAGGATCTGTTTTCTGCTCCTAAGTTTGACACAATGGAAGAACTCGACCTGATTCGTCAGAAAAGTAATGACAAGAGGGCTTACATTAAACGCAATAAGGTATGAAAAAGACTGAAAAGCTTGAGGTTATGTTTCATGGGCGACCTGTCGGAGTGCTTTCACTTACTCCTGATAATCGCCTGAACGTCTTTGAGTACGACAAATCGTGGCTTGCCGACGGATTCAGCATTTCACCGCTTGAACTGCCGTTGAAATCAGGCATTTTCGTTGCCAAACCACAACCGTTTTATGGAAATTTCGGTGTCTTTGAAGATAGTCTCCCCGATGGCTACGGAAGATACCTTCTCCATAAAGCGTTACTTCGTAATGGAATAAACGATTCTGACTTATCTTCCCTTGATCGGCTGGCATTGGTTGGTGACAATGGTATGGGAGCCTTGACTTATTCCCCTGCCGTATTCCTTGAGCAAGAAGAAGCAGTAACAGACTTCGATAGGCTTCAGGAAATTGCACTTGAAGTACTTAAGGAACAACAGGATAAAGATGCCGGACTACTCCTATATAACAGTGGCAACAGCGGAGGAGCAAGACCGAAAGCTGTATTCTCAGATGATGAGGGACACTGGATAGTAAAATTTCGACACACATACGATCCGAAGGATATCGGACTGCAAGAAGCAAGATATAATGAAGTTGCAAGAAAATGTGGTATTATTGTGCCCGACTTCCGGCTTATCAATGGACGATATTTCGCGTCCCGTCGGTTCGATATCAACAACAATGGCAACCGAATTCATACTGCCACTGCCGGAGGATTGATGTGCATTTCTCTCCGTGAGCCGTTTATGGATTATTCAAATCTACTCGCATTGACAGGATATATAACCCAAAGTCGTGAAGATGTCGAGCAGATGTATCGCAGAATGCTGTTCAATTATCTTACCGATAATAAAGATGATCATTGCAAGAATTTCAGCTTCTATGTTGTCAGGGATGATGATTTGAAGACTTGGAGGTGGCGAATTGCTCCTGCATACGACCTTACCCTTTGCACAGAAGGCTATAATGGAGAACACGCTACTTCCGTCAACGGTACCGGGCATCCACGATTGTCTGATTTTATTGCTGTCGGCAAGAAAATCAAACTTTCAGAGGATAGATGCCGGGGATTAATTGAGGAAGTCCTTTCAGGATGCACTGAATTGTCCCGATATGATATAAAAGAAGAATATTGCCAAAATAGATTTCGATGGCATAGTTGATGGCGGAGTGTAATTTTCTCACTCCGCCATTTTTTTCGCATGGGATAAAATAGCACACAATAGGATATTCATTGCCTTTCACGGTCGTTCATTATTAATCAAACTATTAAAAAAGCACACTTCCGGATAAAAATAGTGTTGTGCATTTCGTTTTTAGCACTCGCCTTAATATACTTTTGCAGGATAAAATCAACATTAAGTTTTTATCCGTATGCAAAAACACTTAAATGCAATCCGAACGGTTGCGCTTATCTGCTGCATCTAACATTTGAAAAGGGACCC